>CAMYJP010000384.1 GCA_947258675.1 uncultured Desulfobulbaceae bacterium
GGGGAGATTCTTGAGTTTTCCTATAATAGTATTCATTTTTCGGGATGTGTTGGATATTGTACTGATGGCATCTTTCTGAAAGTCAGGATTATCCATATGCTCTTCAGCGTTTTGCACGATGAGCGCCAGCATTGATGTTGCGTTTTTCAAGTCATGCAGAATGAACGATGATAATCTGCCTATTGCCTCCATCTCCTTTGACTCTGTAAGCTCTTCAGTCAGTCTTGCATTCAATATGGCCGCAGTAGATTGCCGTGCAAGTGCCTTAAGGAGGTCGTAGTCTTCATAGTTATACTCATTGTCGGCAAGTCCCTCCTCCAGGATTATAAAGCCGATCAGGTCATCCAGATTCAGCAGCGGCACTATAAGAGAGGCCCTGGTTTTTTTTATGAACTCATCATTGCGACTAACTATGTCTTTGCATTTAATGTCATTTACATAGATGACCCACTTCCTGTCCCTGAAATAGTCAACTAACGCGCTGTCCGGTTTCATGTCGGTTGAAACTGTATCTAATGCGCATGCGCAATAATAGTCTTCGTTGTCATTCTCTTTCAGCCAAACTGCTGTACCTCTTACACCTATAGCATTTTTAAAGCCTTCTGCTATGGAGTTTATCAGGTCGTCGAAAGAGTTTTTTAGCGAGATCAACTGGGTAAATTTAAGCCACTGTTCTCTGTATTCGTATTTCTGGTTGTAAAAGTTTTTATTAATAAATACGATTGCTTTCCTTCGTAGCTGCTCGGAAAGAATAATTGAAAGGACTAACAGTGCACCGAGAAAGCCCAGAAACGTAGCAATGTTTTCACCGAGTGCAGGGCTGAAGTATCGCATTCCCTCGCCTATCAATCCAAGCCCCAGGAGGTATCCGCCTATGACAATCAGACTGAATGAACGGTATAAAATTTTTCGTGATACAGTGAGCCTGATATCCATAGCCCTGTGGCGTAGTAATGAAAAATTGATCAGCAGTAAAGAAATTAATATTATTCCAGTTCTGACAGGTACAAGATACATGTTTATTGACCGGTAAAGCAGGGCATGGCTGTAATAAAAAATACTTATTGAAAGGATGCCGCCAACACCCAGGATGGTATATTTTAATTCCCACCTGTTTGTGCCTGAAGAACTCCTCAATGTTGCTTCCAGGTTTATTAATGATATCGTTGAATATAAAAGGAGCAGGATTTTGAAAAAGTATCCTGCATTTCCGAGGAACAGTATTTTTTCACTTTCAAACTCAGGTGAATAAAAAAAACCTTCCACAGGTATCACTATGAGAAAAACAAAGATCAGGGGCGAGAGATAAAGCAGCATTTTGGAAAACTTGCTTATATAATGCCAGTAGTCCGACCTTGCATAACTGAGAGAGAACAGCAGCCATGAAATAGCCATGAGAGCTTCACAGATAAAAACAGTTTTTTGCCACCCGATCATCACTCCGGGGTAAAAGTAGCTCATTGAATCGCCGAACATCACAGTAGCGGTGGCAAGCAGACTTACTGAGAATGCAACGTTGGCTATGCGGTTGTGCCTTTTGAAAGAAATGACAAAAGCTAGAATAACTGTCAGGACTACCGTGGCAAGTGATACTATAAACATTGTTCTATATTAACCCCTTACGGTATCCATGAATTTCGGTATTTTTTCCCCTGGCAGATTATATTATGAAATAAATAAAAATTACTGTTTATTGCAATGCCCGGACGTATAGACGGCATATTCTCACAAGGCCCGGTAAGCAGGCGAACAGTTCAGTATATACATAAGAATGATACCTGAATTGTCCATAAAGATAAAAGGTCCTGTTAGAATGCAGATTAAAAGTTGTTTTTTTTTACAGGTATGTTATCATGATTTTATAACTTCATTCGATCAATGACAAAGGTTTTTGCTCCAATATTCCGTAATATAAATAATCGTCTGGAATACCAGGGGAGAAAATGCGATCACGATAAACTGCGGTCAGTTAAGTGTCTGTATTTAGTTCATATCGTGAAGTATCTTAGAGGAAATAATCAGGAGGAAATTTAGGGAAGGACAGTTCGTACAAATATAAATTCCCTCAGAGATAAAATGGACGACAAATACAAAAATAATTTCTTAAAAAAGACCCAGCTCTTTTCCTCACTTTCTGACGAAGAGATGAACAACATTATTGACAAAATGGTCGTCAAGCAATTTAAGAAGAATGAGACCATACTTTTTGAAGAAGACACAAATGAATATATGTATATAATACTTCTGGGGAAAGTCAAGGTTGTCCGCACAACTGAAGACGGGAAGGAAATCATTCTTGCAATGCATAAATCAGGGAGTTTCTTTGGCGAAATGTCCCTTATTGACGGAAAGACGACCCCTGCCTCCGTAATAGCTACAGATGACTCTCTTCTTGCTATTATTGCTAAAAAAGATTTTTTCGCCATAATTTTTCATCAAAATAAAATAACAAAAAATTTATTGAAAATATTATGTTCCAGGCTTCGCAAATGCTGGGACACTATCCAGTTATTAAATTTCAATAATGCATCGCAGAGAACGAAGATGCTCTTTCTCATGCTGGTAGATGAATATGGCGAAAAAAGGGCTGAGGGAATGGTTTTGAATATCAAGCTTACTCATCAGGACATATCAGACATGACGGGCCTTACCCGTGAAACGGTCACGAGGGTTATTGACAAGCTGCAGAAAAACAAGGAAATAGTGCTCCTGAAAAAGAAGTTTATTTGTCTGACTCCTGCGTTCATGCAAGAGGATGTAAAGGTTCCAGTCTAAGTGCTGTCCTGTTAAGTAATAATCTTTAACAATCTTTGATACTGCTGTACCTGGAATAATTACAAAAAAAACAGCTGCCTGTTATCAGGCAGCTGTTTTTTTTTAAA
>CAMYJP010000385.1 GCA_947258675.1 uncultured Desulfobulbaceae bacterium
AATAGGTGTTTTTGCGTAAAGGAAAAATATTTTCTCTTTCTATAGTGAAACGATTTGTAACCGGGGTCATGCAACCGGGGTCACAACCGGGGTCAGGTCTTGAAATATAACATTTTATCAATTCAATCATAACCATACTGTAAATAGTAATTGATCAAAGCTACTCCCAACAAGATATAATAAAGGACACCCTGAATCTCCCCCGTTTTCACGAATCTTGATCTCCAGGATGCTCTGCGGGCTGAGTAAACTGTGTTTATCCTGTTAATTTTGTTCATTTTTTCTTGTCAAAAAACGAACCAAAAAGACAGCCCTGTTCACTTGACCTCGCTTTGCGAGGTTACCTGACCGGCAATGTGCTAAAACGGGCGAATCGAAAACTCGCTGCGCTCGGACAGTCCGCTTCGCTGATCCGCTTTATCACATTGCAGTCCAGCTGCGTAAAATGGGCAAAGGATTGGCCTGTGTGGGGCATGGAACTAAGGGGACTGAATTTTTTTCGCGTATTTATGAGCGAAAATTATTCTGTCTCCCGTATCAACTAAATTTGTTCCCCCTTTGCCATGCTGCCAAGCACAGGAGAAGATGGAGAATAGGAGTTTAAACCTGTTTGAGTGTCGCTGACGCGGAAAAGCAGAAAGAAAAACGGATAAGTGACTGTTATTAAATAAAAATAAATAAATCCGTCCCCATTTTTATGTTTACAGCCACGAACCAAACGAGCCGCCGCATGTGCATGTGGACCGGGACAACTTGTCAGCCAAGTTCTGGCTTCAGTCGGTTCACCTGGCAAGAAATATCGGGTTTGCGCCGCGTGAATTAAGAACCATTGAAAGCATCATCGTCGAACATCGGGAAACATTACTGGAGAAATGGCATGGGTATTTTGGCACTAGCCGCTGATGAGCGGGTAAAAGAAGTTCATTTTACAGATGATAGTATCAGTGTTGATCTCATGGACGGCAGAACGATCAGTGCGCCGTTAATCTGGTATCCTCGGCTTGCCCACGCCAGCGCTCAGGAACTGGCCAACTGGCAGGTATGCGGTGGCGGCTATGGCATCCATTGGCCGGACATTGATGAAGATATCAGCACGGAAGGGTTACTCAGAGGAGCACCAGCCCCACAGCCACAAAAAATAACAGAACGAGCATAATACTATTGAGGCGTGAAAAGACGCCCGTCACGATCCTTGCATTTTCCGGCGGTTCGGAGTTTTTGTATTCGACCGCCTTTTTTTATTCCACGCCGGGCAAGCAGCGCGCCGGGCTTGGCGGGAACGCGAAGTCTTTCCCGGCGGCAACAGTCCGGCTTATTCTGTCTTCCGTCCTCTGTCTTCCGTCTTCAGTACGCCGGACTGTTGCCTTGACGTGGTTTTGGTGGGGGATCGGTGTTCTGTCGAGGGTGTGGCGCGGGCTTGACAGACCGCGCAAAAAAAAAATCCCCGCCCACCCTCTCTGGCGAAGTGAGGTGCCAGGCTCGAACAAGCGCAGAGACGGCTTGCGTCCGGCACAGCCGGTGCAGTTTTCTCCGAAGGATCAAAAAAATTCTGCGAAAAGCACAGCCTGCGCCGGGGCAAGCCTTCGCATAACCAGCATTATGGAAAATTGCTCTGTCTTGGTATGGGGTTGGTAGGATTACAGATTGCTCACGGAAAGAATGATTTCGAAGCATACTCGTGGGCAATTTAACATAATGCTAGCGGGTTATACGACTTTGCGCTGTGGGCCAGAACAACTGTCGGGGTGGGCGCAATACTCCTGCCCCTAATATGCCGCTGACGCTAAACAATAACGAGAAGGATCAAAAGCCGACACGCCCCCTTGCCCTTTGAATTCATCTATCAAAAAAATCAGTTATCAACCCAAATATGATTACTGATACCAGAGCAAGGACTACTGTAATTTTTCCAATTTTTCCCGAATTTTTAAAAAAAAGAAAAGGTGGTAACCAGTTCCATAATTTTGAATTCACCCCCTCCCCAACAGAAATCCATAAAATTAACAGAATACCTATTAGTATAGTCAGAATTAAATGGTACTGAGAGTAAAATATAGCATTAGAAAGGCTTGATTTTTCTGGAAAAAAAACATCTACAAAAATACAAGTGGAAGTTATGGTCAACGAAAGAAGCATTGATATCGCTACACTTTTTTCAAGTATATTTCTCAATTTATCGTTTTCCAATTTATTTAGCCGAAATATCATTTCCAAGTGACCAATAACCAATGGTGGTTTCCGCTGAAATACCAGCTCCTTTCCCCCTTGACCATTCAAAACCAAGATATGTTTGCGGTGTATCTATCCACAGTGTTGAAAAGTAATAACTTCCAGCTCCAACACCAGCTGAAGTTGCTCTACCTACTCCCTCATGAGCTTCCCACGAGATACATTCAGTTTTGAAACATTTACCAGCTCCACTAATACCGCCACTAATATCTCCACCGAAACCAAGACCTAAACCTTGAAAGTGGTATTCCTTTGTTGTTTCGTCCATACAACAATCACTATCAGCTCTCAATTCAGCATCTATCGCTAATCCAGCAATACCTTTTCTCCATTTAAATTTATCAGTACTAGCACTGCCGACAAATAAAATGGTGATTTTCCACTTGTCACATGTTTTATCAGGACATTTCAATCCCAATGGATCAAATACATTAACCGGATTCCCCCCAACATACGCATACAGATTCATCCCTCCTTCTAACCCAATCGGATCAGCAGAAATATATCTTCCAGTCTCCGGATCATAAAATCTGTGCCAGTTGTAATGGAGTCCGGATTCACTATCATAATACTGGCCCGGATATATTCGTACGTGCCTTATCCCCCTAAGGGGCTGTTTTTCATGAGGATATGCAGGATGTCAAAGAGCAG
>CAMYJP010000386.1 GCA_947258675.1 uncultured Desulfobulbaceae bacterium
GCTTGGAGAAGTAATTAGAGGAGTAAAATTTGTCAATGGTATTGAAGAAAATCGGATCGCCGCCTAATTTTCTCATACACAACTATTGACAATAGCTCTTAAGCTTTTGTGCGATTGTTAAACTTTTTTCTAAATAAGGTAAACCTTTATCTAACTGATCGCCATGATGCAAATAACTTGCACCAATTCTCTGTAAAGCCGCAGCATATAGAAATTGATCGCCTTTCTTCTCAAATACATTACAAGCAAACTTTAAGTAAGATCGAGACCCTTCCTCCTCTCTAAGCTTTATCAAGATAGCACCAGTAGATAAGGCAGCAATAGCTTCTGTTTCCTTGTCAAAAAACTGTTGCGATGCCGCAACTAACACCAGACCTATATAATACGCAATTACAGGAGATCTATGGGCAAGAAACTGATCTATTGCTTTTCCACAAATTTCAGTAACCATATCAGCTGTTAATCTACCACGTAATTTTTCCACATCGCTGACGATTCCAGAAAATGAACCTGTTTCCTGTAAGCTCTCATGCAACTTATAAGCAATAGGAAGTAGCCACTCAAGTGGTTCTGTAACATTTGATTGAAACTTACCGGTGGACACAATTGATCTCCATCAATTTAATTTTAAGGATATAATCTTTCATAAAGAATTTTAATAATAATATTTTTTTTCATAAACAACAACTTGGTCTAACGCCGAAGTCAGGGGCAGCCGGGGCTGACACTGATTTTATTAAAATCTATCAATTTTATTTACTTCTAAAAGTATCCAAAACCGCTCGACCCTGGCTGTCACCTGAACTGACTGGTTGGAAGCTCCTTCAATCATTTGTTTTGAATCACTCGCCTGGATTCTTCATCGAATGAGTCTATGTTTTTATCAGTATAGACGGATACAGCGATTTCTGTCTTGTATTCGGCATCCGAGACATGGTGATGATGTTTTTCGGGATGCTCGGAAAGATCTGTTGCCGAGAAACCTAAATCAGCAGCTTCTTCTGGAGTCAGGAATAGAGTCACATTCTTTAGTGTGCGCTTAGAATCTGGATCGTAAATTTTCATTTTATGCTTCCAACGCGGAAGTGAGCAGCGGCTTAAACAAATTCCAAACCTGCAGGATCTTTACGTAAAACCGCGGTCTTCACGCCGTCTGCTCAACTGATTGGTTAAACGTCATTACAGCCGTTTGCACTTAAACTCATCGATAGAAGCATCTAAGATATTACGTTCAAGCTGCATACTCGGCTTCCACCAGACGGTATGATCACGTTGTCTTTTGGCGAATTCTTGCTGTGCATTTATTAGATTGCCTTGGACTTTTTCCGCAAGAAACTCGGGAATTCCGGCATCTGCCACTATGCCACCGTCCTTCATAAACCTGTCATAGTCGAGAATTCCCTTTTCATTGAAATGCAGATAATAATAAACGGCACGTAGAACCTGTGTAGGTTTTCGATTCTCAAGTCTCACTACTATTTCTGCAGTGCGTACACGCTTTCCCACAAATCTTTCGGTCTTTTTCTCTAATGATCCCTTCAGCAGCCGTTCAAATTTAGTATTAGGTATTCGAAAAATCTCATTATCATCTGAGATAAAAAAATGTCTTAATGAAGCCGAACTCATGTGGTAACCTCATAGTGACGTTTAACCGGCCTTTACGAAAAACCGCATGATTTTTCCGGTTAGGTTAAGCGATTGGTTAGGATTTTTACCAATTCTGGGCATAAGGGTATACGTCATGAGCAAGGCCAACGCCAAGTGCTGCGTATCGCCCAAGAATGTCTGGTGAAAGTTCAAAAGCGTAGTTTCTTCCACTGAACGAATTAATTTCAACAATGATTCTTGCGCCCTCACCACGGAGTTTTTTAAGAAACGCCTTCTTTGGCTCAAGGACTTCAAGAATTTCAATCAAGGAATCTTCGGCCAAATCGTCAGTAGACGAATACTCGCCACGTTGAAATGGATCTACGTTCCAATAGCTCTCTCGATGGGTACCCTCCAACGTTGTTCCTTTTGGTGTGGTTCGCTTTTGACCAGCCTTCCAACTTCGATTCGGCTGGAGACCTAACTCGCGTGTGATATCGTCTGGACTAATACTTGGGTGCCAGATACGGATCGCTAAGTTGTATGAATATCGCTGCATTTATGTGAATCCTAACGCAGAGCTAACCAGCGGCGGGTTGATTACCAACCCCTTACGGAAAGCACAAAAAGTTGTTAACTGCGAATCTTAAAAAAATGCCCCGGTTTTAGCCGTCTGAGTTCAGCGGCTTGTTAGCGATGGAACAGGAGCGAATAAAGTATAATAAAGAAGCCAATGAGGTTCCAAGCATTACCAGCGAAGGTGTTTATGCGATTGTAGCTTGTGATTTTCATGCCCATTCCAACTCTGGTTTGCAATGGATGGTTTATCCATTCACCGATGCCAATAAAAATAACCCCTACTGATAATAGTTGGACAAGAACATTGGACACTCCTTTTACGTCAACAGTCAAACCAATTATCAAGGTTACAGTACCAATCACTGGCAAAATCTTATACCAATAGTCAATTTTCAATGAGCTTAGTGGGTTTTCAGGCATTACAAATGAACCCCCATAAATATATTATTTTTTGCGGACCGCTAACGGTGAGTTGACCTGGCGTCGACGAGCCTTGCGCAACGCACCTAAATTTACGATTTTCACCGCAAGATAATCCGCTCAGGTCAAACGACTGGTTCGGTATTTCACTTCAATACATACCCGTATTTCATAAACCATCTTTGCACTTTTGAATACAAATCTAATATTGCCGGAGCGTTGATTGTGTGCTCTTCCGGCGGCATGGGAGCAGCAAAAGGTGGAATGCCATCAAAATTTAAAATCATTTCTACTGGATTTTTCCCGGAATCTTTGATCCGAATAATCGATCTATAATGTAAATAGTCACCTGATTTGGGGTGGTTAAAATCAGCTGTCAGGATTCTCTCTTCTTCGTATATTATTAATGCTTTTTTCATATTTACCTTGGTACCGAACGTTGCGGATCACCTGCTGGCAGGAGGGCCTCACGAACCAATACAGAATTTAACGATAAACCCGCCTGCTAGACCCAGTCAGGTGCATCCGTCTTGTTATGCCCTTTAAATTTAAATTCCTATTTTACGATAATCATTGGAGATTCTAATCGTATTGGGTTCATTAGTTTTCTTCCTTTCGGTATATTCTTATTTTTTCCTTATTAAGCAAGCTGAGTGACTTCATAATCTTATATTTTTCACAACCGACATCTAAAGGACGGATAGATAATGCTGCCCGCTGTTCTTTAATCGAAAAGGCGCGATTAAGTTTGATTATGCTGGGTTTATATATTTTAGGCTCAACACGGAAAATACTGTAATATATATGCCGAGCATGTATTGGGTCAGAAAAATATTCTTCCGGATCGATTGGGTGATAATCCTGTGAATATTTTTGTCTGAACTCCGGATAGCGCAAGTTTAGATATTGAAGCCACTTTTTTTCATCTTCATCGGTCCACACTCTCGTTATGCTAGGAGGATGGGAATCGTAACCAGGTTTGTAAACATTTATTTCATCCAGCACAATTCGAGAAAGTGGCCAAAGCTGGGCGGCCCTAGCCACGGGAATTATAAACAGGCCATTTTTATCTGTAACAGTTTCGCGCACATCTGCATAAGTCGAACCGCCAGACAAGAAATAGTATTGTTCAAATTCCCACTCCGCAACTACAATTGAACCGGGGATCGGTTTACCCGTATCCGCATCTACCACGCGTCCCCAATAGGGTCCATCCCAATAGAAAAATCCAAAGATAGACCCGTTGACCATGGAGGTGACAATGCACAAAATTACAATAGAATTATTAAAATAAGATGAATTGTATTTTTGCTTAAAGTAATAGATGAAATAACAAACAAATAACCCTATCAGGAATAAACTTACCCTCTTAGCGATAGAAAAAGGAATAATCTGTCTATGGTTTTTCATTGTACAAAGCAAATAGCGAAAATCATCATATAATTCGACACAGACAAACGCGATTATTGCAATTTTCAGCAGCAATAATAACAGATCTTTTAAATTTTTCACCCTTATTTGATTAAGCAAAAAATTATAAATGTTCATACTAAAGATCGATAATAATGAAAGAGATTAATGGAATTAGAACATTTAAATTAAAAATTTGATGCTTGAGCATAACGTCCGCCACTGAGAAAAAATGGGGTCAGGGCTTGATCTGTGATTTAATGGATTCTATCTGACTGTGAAAATTTTGCTCTAATGCTATTTTTTTTCTGATGATTGTTACCCTCCGGCTCACTGATGAATGTGTTAAACCAAATAATTCTCCAATCTGTAGATTTGTATACTTGCCCTCCTGC
>CAMYJP010000387.1 GCA_947258675.1 uncultured Desulfobulbaceae bacterium
GCTGGCATTCAGCCTGGGCAGACCGTTTTAAAGGTGGGGTGCGGTACGGGTTTTTTCACTATACCGGCAGCAAATCTGATTGGCGATCAAGGCTGCCTGGTGGCGATGGACGCATTATCAGATTATACTAAACGGGTATCAAAAAAAGTACAGTCCGCTGGTCTAAAAAACGTCCGCGTGGTAAAACGTGATGCGCTGGACACAGGATTGGATCCCGCAAGCATAGACAAGGTGCTGTTGTTTGGTGTGATTCCTTTCCCCTTCTTGCCTTTGAACCGGCTTTTACCTGAAATGCACCGCGTCATAAAACCAGAAGGGAGCTTAGCAGTGTGGTTGTTTCCGGTTTCTGGTTGGGTACCAAAGTCAATCCTTCAATCCGGGTTATTCACATATGTTAGCAAACGAAAAGGAGTCTACAATTACAAGCGATGTTAAGCTGTAAGATGAATGGAGATATCCCAATCGATCCATAAAGTTTTACCCGAACACTACGGCTATTTGGTTGTCTGGCAACGCATTGCATTTTAAGATGGATTACATTACTCAAGCGATGATTTCTCCGGTATAATCAAATGGCAGCGCACTTGAAGATTTTGTTGGAGTCTGGCGAATGTCAAATGAGAAGCCACTTTATGCCCCAACGGACGGCCGATTGGCCCTATTTCAAGAATTTCTGAAACACCCCCTCCAAATCGGGTCGGTTATCTCAAGTTCTCGTTTCTTAAGCATCGAAATCAATCCACATTTACACACCTTGGTGAGCCGCATCGAGGACGGTCGACTCATCGCTCACCGGGGTGACGCTAATGGGTTAAAGGAAATCCTCTCGATGTATGGACTAGGCGCCCCGGAGGTCCCGATATCTGGTATTCCCTTTTCCACCATGAGCCGCTGCTCAGGATCTCAGATTATTGAGGCGATCTGGTCAGTGCTCGCACCAGGGGGACGATTCGTGGCATACCAGGTGAGCAAGCGTGTCGCCTGCCTGTGCCAGCCCATCCTCGGACCGGGGCAGATGGAGGTGAAACTTTTCAACATACCACCGCTGCGCGTTTACCGGTGGAAAAAAAATCGTGCCTAAAAATGTGCTCAATAATGTTAAAAATTGACAACCCTAAAAATCATATGAGAGCCGATACTTATCATCATACATTTCGATAATCATCGAATTGCAAATTGTGGCAAGATCTTTACTTTAAGGAGTCGTCAATAGTAGTAGATGGAGAAATAATATTGTGCAAGTGAAGAATACTAATGAGACTCTATGAAAAGTCGTTTTGACAAACTCTCTTTTTTAAAGAAATTGCGATTAATGGACATAACTTTTGTATCCTTTCTAACAGAATAAGCCCATCCGGCCTGTAAAATCTTAATTGACAGCCAATGAAGCCCCATGATAGATAAAATGGCAAAAATGATCCAAATAACTGATACCTGCAGGGGGAGAAATTGGAGTGGCCGCGTAAAATTGTTTCCTTGCTGAAAGCCAATGATATTTGTTCCATATCATTTATCCCAGATTCCGTTATCGGTCAGATTCTGAAAGAAGCTGAAAAAGATCCGTTTTTTCATTTCACAACCCTGGCCCGGGAAGAAGAAGGCATCGGCATCATCACCGGTGAATATTTGGGGGGTCGATATGGAGTCCTGATGATGCAGAGCGCCGGACTGGGCAATTGTGTCAACGCTCTGGCTTCGCTGGCGATTCCATACCAGATTCCGTTTCTGATGCTGATCAGTCAACGGGGTGAGCTGGGGGAGTTCAATGCCTGCCACGTCGTCTTAGGAAAAGCCCTTCGCCGTATTTTGGAGGCACTGGGAATCCAGCATTATACTGTGGATCGTGAAGATGAACTGGAAATCATTGTAGATGGCGCGATTAAAACGGCCTACACCTCCGAGCTGCCGGTTGCGGTTATTTTGTCCACCGCCCTGGTCGGATGGAAGGACGAAAAATGATCAACAGACTGGAAGCAACCCGATACTTGGTCGAGCAGCTTTTCGACGAACCGATTATCGCGTCCTGCGGCAATCCCAAATTCGACCTGTTCACCGCCGCCGCAAAGCGCAAAAGCAATTTTTACATGTGGAACTCCATGGGTATGGCCTCCTCTATCGGTCTGGGACTGGCCATGGCTCGCCCGGACAAGAAGGTGTTCGTGTTGGATGGCGATGGGGCTATTTTGATGAATTTAAATTCATTGACCACCACGGCCGCTAAAGCGCCTGCCAATCTCGTTCACATTATTTGGGACAATGAGCAGTATCAAATTACCGGCGGGCAGCTGACCCACACCAGCGGGGAAGCCGATATCGAAACGATTGCCAGAGGCGCCGGCTTCAAACAGGCTTTAACGGTTGACACTTTTGCCGCTTTTAAAAAGGCACTTTCCCAAATTCTCATCCAACCCGGCCCCTGGGTCCTGGTGGTCAAGACAGATTCATCCGAAGCCCCCGGTCGCCCGCCGAAAAACCCCATATATATCAAGAATCAGTTTATAGAAGAGTTGAGGAACGTTTAAACTTTCGGATGCATCTTGGCATTAAAAATCGCAATAAATAGTGTCTTTAAGTTTCAATAAAAAGCTCAAAGGCGGCTCCAGCAGCTGACCTGCCCTAAAGGTCGTTGAGGTCATGAAGCTATCTTCTATGGCGGGCGTGCAAGGAAGTTAGGAGGCGAGAGAACCTTGGTAAAAGGTGGTTTGATATCGTTGTTATAGCTATACTTGTAGTTTAAAGCGACTTTTTTTGGATTAGCTGAACAAATTCATCATAGAATCAGAATATTGTAAGTATTTGACTAAGGCACAAAATCTATCATTGGCTATCTTTGTAGATTGGCCAGGGCAAACCCACAATGGT
>CAMYJP010000388.1 GCA_947258675.1 uncultured Desulfobulbaceae bacterium
TTCGATTTCAACGATATTCAACCGAACAATTATCTTGAGATCAGAGGATTCCCTGATAGTAGTAACAGTATAGTCGCTTTACGCATCAGGAGAGATGATGATCCAGGCCGGACAATCCTTCAGGGGGCTGTCCAGTCGGTCAATAATCCGGATCTTCAGATACTAGGAGTTGCTGCTACAACTAATAGTGGAACAGAATACGAGATCGAGGATGTCTTGACTGATGAAGCTACCTTCTTTGGGACTGTTAAGGCGGGTGACATTGTCAAGGTAAGAGAGGATCCGACGGATCAGTCTGACAACCTGCTTACGGCCAAAGAGGTATCGTTGGAAGGTGCGAATAACTGACCTAAATATATCAATAATTCAATAAAATTCTAAATTGAGTTTTACCTGAGGCTGTTCCTTCAAAGTGATGAGGGAGCAGCCTTTATTTAATACATGTTTAAAAAGCAAACATAAAAGGGGGTATCTAATGTCTCCGTTTGACTCTTATTTAAGTCAATTCATAATTCAAACTAGCTTGCCACTACACGTAATAAATGTGTTGCCAACATCTGGAATCGATTGTTGAACACTACACGTAATAGATTTCTTGCCACAATCAATGGTTTCAATCTCAGCAGGCTCCTATTCCCTTCATACTGGCTATCAGAAACAGCCTATTGTCTTGCAGCCATGAAATTTCTCAGTAAACCCAACCATAAACACACACAGAAAGTTAAGGATGCTTTTCTAAATTGCTCATGAACGTCGAGTTCACTTTGGCTTAATTAACCCATTCAATAGGGTTCACTTTATAAAAGCCCTGCAGTTCATGATAAAGCTCAGGATGTTTTTTCTTAAGTTGTATCGGTTTTTCGAAAAAGGTTTCAGTCGCGACCGCAAAAAACTCGGACGGGTTAGTGGCCCCATACTTATTCATCACGCTCTTTTTTCCTTTTATTGTTTTATGCTGTAGAAGCTCATATTCTTTTGAAAAAACCTGGGACCAAGCCGAGTAAGCAGAACGCATCTCAAGGATTGGAGCCCCATCGCCCCTGCCATCCTCTTGATCAAGTTGATGGGCAAATTCATGCATCGCCACATTATGGCCGTCCCGAAAATTTACCGCTCCCTTTTTAACACTGTCCCAAGCCAGAACAACCGCGCCATGGTTCCATGATTCGCCAAGACGAACAGATGAGTCAGTTGGATGTAAGGCAAAACTGTTACCGGTGCCGACCACATAGGTGCTGGGATAAACCAATACAGAATAAAGTTTTGGGTAGCAGTCGCACTTTCGATTAAGCAGGAGCATGCAAGCCTGGGCAGCAATGGTAACTCTGATCTCGTCCGTCAAGGTAAGCCCACCACATCCTTCAAAAGATTTTTCCGAAATAAATATTCTGATATAGTCATGGAGTTGTTGTTGTAAATTTGAGGAAATCTTTTGATATTGGGGAAAATTATCTTCAAGGATTACAGACCATTCAGGTGGGAAGGGTGTACTTAACAATACTCGCCTTTTTTGCTGTCGATGGGCCGTAGAAAAAACTTTAACGGCCCAGACCGCTCCCCCTATAATTAAGAAAAAAACAATAAGTTTCATTTCAGGTTTTTCAGTCCATCAAAACAAAGCATGACAGGAGCCTAATAGAGACTTCATAACACCAAAATGGTTGCCAACATCTGGAACATCCGGATTTTTCATACCATGCAAGGTTTATGATGGCAATAGAAAGTTAGGAGTTGTAAGGCAGGGAGCTTGATGTGACAATGAAAAGTTAAGAAGGGAAAGGCGGGATTAAAATCTTCATTCTTGTTTGTCTGCAACAATACTGTCCATCGAAACTTTTATGATTTCTTGGCCATAGTCGTCGAAGCAACTACAACTGCTTTCGCCAGAGTTTCTCGGAGGCATACCACTCGACGGATATCCCTTTTCATTACAAAATTCACTGCATAGTATATTATCGGATTTTGGTCCAATATTTCCCACGCTCAGCTGATGAAGAATAATCAATAAAATTGGTAAGATTGTTGCGCCGGCTGAAACCACAATATGCTTCTTATTCAGATCCGCATTTTCATCCATATTTTTTCCAATTATGAATCCAGCGGTTATTAAGGCACTCCACAGACCCAAGGAGGCAAGAATAAACAAAGTGGGAAGTATAATTTCGGAGGATGAGGGCCAAGGGTCGTCACCAAAAGCATATAGCCAAAGAAAGCCAGCCGCGGCCCCAAAGACAACATAGGAGATTATTAGAGAAACAAAAAAACCAGGCGCTCCAAACAATAACAAATATATATATCGTTTTTCCATTTCAAAAATGCATTGGTTTAGCAGGTTTTTATTCTACAATTTATTATACAGTTAAAAGGCATTTTTTTTTCATATTAAGAAACGTTTTTAGTCTGTTTATAATTAATTGAAGCTTTTCTTTTTTTAAGACTATAAACCGCAAATGAAAATATCAGTGTTAAGGGAAAGCAGATCAAAAATATCATGGGTGCAATAAGTTTGAACCAGTTGTTGTATTCATAAATATGGCCCTTACTTATAACTGCTATACCATAATATAAAATGATTGAATTTGTTAATGCTGCTACTATAGATAATAAAGCTAGTCGGACTCTGTTATTAATCAACCTCCCCAAGGCAAACCCTGCCCCTCCACTTAAAATAATTATGAAAAACCATTCAGCTGTTGAAGTTGGCATTTTTCTAATTTTTGCTTCTTAACTAGGTAATTATCGGCAATCTCACTTTTGCTCTTATTCCGCGGTTATTAGCGAATCGTAATAATTCCTGAAAAAATTATATATGTGGAATTCAATCTAGCTTGCAACATTGATGGTCTCAACCTTAACAGAGT
>CAMYJP010000389.1 GCA_947258675.1 uncultured Desulfobulbaceae bacterium
GTGCACCCGCCCCGACAAGCCCGTTTGAAAAAACAATCCGGTCAAATGTCCGACCCAGGGTTGTGCTCTTAAAATTCTGCATTACCATACCGTCATAATAGGAAACCTCCTGTCCAACGGTCACATTGCTTTTCAGCACCGCCACCCAGATCTGGTCCGTGCCGTCGTCTACTAGAATGTACGTATACCCGCTCGCGTCCATGGTTTCCACCACCTTGCCTGTTTTAAACGTAGCAGCTGGTTTGACCGCAGGTGCGGGTGTGGTTGTAACCTGCTGTGCCTCCTGTGGTGCCTGGGTGCTTGGCTGGCTTGTTTCCGGACTCTGACGGTCACAGGCGGTTACCAAAAGAATGGCAACAGCCGCCCCCCAGACAGATACATGTTTCAACATCGAGGATCCTCCTTTGATCAAAATTATTGTAAGCTTAATCTGACAATGACGGAAATAAGACCCTTTACAGATCAATCATCATGGGAAACCATTTTGACCTTCTCACGACATACACGTTTTTACGTGGATGTTTCGGACAAAGGGTCTAATCCGCAAAAATACTCTTTTGGAATGAGAATGAATATTATGGCGGCACTATATCTAATTTGCCTGGTTAAAGCAACTTCAAGTTGCAGACTGGTATTTGCTTTACCATTGAACCTTATTATGATTTTTGAACATAATCAGCGATCGCTCCGGCCCAGATATCATAACCCCGAGAACTCAAATGCACCCCGTCTGGCAAAAAATATTTTTCGTCAGTCTCACCCATTTCAGTAAGAAATCGATCGTAACAATCTAAAAATTCTGCTCCCTTGTCCAGGACACTCTCTCGCAAAGTTTGGTTGAGCTGCGGTATAATTTTGTCAGAAATCCATGGCAATCTGGCTGGCAGCAGGCTGTTGGCAATTATTTCTGTTTTCGGGAATTTCCGGGCCACCAGTTCTATAATACTTTCATAGGTCCCGGCAAAATCATAGTGCTCCATTCCGACGTTATTAATGCCGCTCATTATAAAAACACGATCGGGTAACGGCCACCTCTCTATCATTGACTGCAACCTGGCAAACAATCCCTCAACAGTTTCCCCTGCCATCCCCAGGTTTAATACTTCTGCCTCGGGAAAACGGTTGTGCCAGTCGCAGAACTCAACCAAGGAATCTCCGATAAAAACCCATCGTTGTCGAACCATTGACTTCTCCCCGTACTCTTTGGAAGGTCTTCCGGAAATTTTCAACGACAAAAAGCGATTAACAGACTGTTGCTATCAGCACCACGGCCCCCATGGGTGGCACTTTTACTCTCTTTCCACGGGAAATTGATTTTGCCTGATGCTCTTCGACAAAATCATCGGGAGAGTCGGCCCCGGTGTCGATAATCTTCCGCCAGCATCTCCCCTTGCCCGGCAATGGGACAGCAAACAATTTCGCGGTTTCCCGATGACCGTTCAACATGATGAAAAAATCAACATCCCCATATTCTCCTGAACCATTTCCATCAAGAAGAAAAGCAAGAACCTTGTTCTGCGGTGACCAGTCCACTTGCTTTATCTCGGTGGCCTGCCACTGAATTTCTTGCGACACTCCGTGAGTGGCAGCGGGGAAAAAAGCTCTCCGCCGGAAAATCGGATACCGCTTCCGTAAACCAATGAGTGCCCGAAAAAATCGTAGTAGCCCCCTATTTTTATCTGCCAATCGCCAATCAATCCAACTGATTTCATTGTCCTGGCAATAAGCATTGTTATTCCCCTGCTGGCTGCGACCGAATTCATCACCAGCCACGAACATCGGAACCCCCTGGGAAAGAAAAAGAATCGTTGCAAAACTTCGAATTCGACGCTCCCGTAACCGTACAATCCGCTGGCTGGATGTTTCTCCTTCCGCGCCGCTGTTCCAGCTTATATTGTAATCTTGACCATCACTGTTTTCCTCACCATTGCTGATATTATGTTTCTCATTATAGCTGACCAGGTCATACAAAGTAAAACCATCGTGACTGGTGACAAAATTGATACTGTTAAACGGACAACGGCCGTATTGCTGATAAAGATCAGCACTACCGGCAATACGGGTGGCCAAGGCCGGCACCACATTTTCCATACCGCACATAAACATTCTTACATCATCGCGGAATTTTCCATTCCACTCCGCCCATCTGGGATGGGAAGAAAAACTGCCAACCTGATACAGACCCGCGGCATCCCAGGCCTCGGCAATAATCTTTGTATCCGCCAGTACAGGATCCTCGGCAATTTTTTCCACCATTGGAGGATTACTGAGGACATTGCCCTGTTGATCACGACCGAGAATAGAAGCAAGATCAAACCGGAAACCGTCAACATGCATCTCTACCACCCAGTAACGCAGGCAGTCCATGATCAACTGCCGAACAAGAGGATGATTACAGTTTAACGTATTCCCACATCCGGAATAATTCAAATACTCCCGGGTCTCCGAATCCAGCAGGTAATATATGGTATTGTCAAGCCCTCTGAAGCTTATCATAGGTCCGTCAGCACCTCCTTCTGCCGTGTGATTAAACACTACATCGAGAATCACCTCGATACCGGCCTGGTGAAGCGCCTTCACCATTTCTTTGAACTCTCGGATCTGGTTACCGCCTGCACCGTTCACCGCATATGCGGCCTTGGGGGCAAAAAAACATAACGGACTGTATCCCCAAAGATTTTTAAGCGACTCTCCGGTTAACGGATTTTTTTGCACAATTTCATTTTCATAAAACTCGGTCACCGGCATCAATTCCACCGCGGTTATTCCCAATTCCATCAGATAAGGAATTTTTTCAATAACTCCGGCAAAGGTCCCAGGATGCTTTACTTCTGAACTCGGATGTCTCGTATACCCT
>CAMYJP010000390.1 GCA_947258675.1 uncultured Desulfobulbaceae bacterium
CAAGAAAACTTATGGCAAAATGGTAAAGTTGACTTCAATATGCTCTGCGATAATTTTGAGAAAAATCTGATTCTCAAAGCTTTATCGCTTACAAAGGGAAACAAAAAGGAAGCGGCAAAACTGCTCAACCTGAAAAGAACTACACTGCTTGAAAAAATCAAAAAGAAGAATATTCAGCTCAGCCATTAGCCTGAAGTGCAGGCTGCTCTGCTTCCAAATGCATTTGAATTTTCTGCTTGATTTCCTCTAGGAGAGCCGGAGTTACCAAAATATCACAAGCCCCATATTTTACTGCCTGCAATACTGTTTTTCTCGTCCATTGAGGCCCGGCTGCTATCAAAGGAGATGAAGATCCGCATGCTGACTTGACCTTAATGATCGTGGCAACACCTTGATCGTCAACTTCACTCATTATCAAGAAAACAGCAAGCACACATCCGGTTGCTGTTGATTCTTTCATATTATCGCCAAAACCGAGAATCTGTACCTTATACCCGCAACCCTGGATTATCTCGGCAAAAAAATGACCTTCCTCCTGCTTTTGAGCAATAACCAACACTTGCTCCTCACCACCTCCTGCAGCCTTTGTTGCCTGGCTTGCAACAGACGGGTCTGCTGCACCTGATTTCCCTGCGCCGGCCACATCCATTCCCAGAAGATCCGCTGGAAAAAGGACCTGTATATCTCCAAGTTGCTTACCATCCATTTCTAAAGAATAGGACGACATATAATACTGTTGGTCTGGAAAAGGTGTTGCAGATTCGATTTCTACTTGAGATGGTTCTACTACCTCAAAATCATCCCTTATGAATCGAATCTTATCAGGGAATAATTCTTCAAATGTAGAAGAGTAAATACCTGAAATAATGTTGGCAATTTCACCAAAGGCATCAGAGATATCAGCACCGAATTCCTCATTGTTTACTTGATTATCCAGCTCGGCTTCCGGAAGCATAATCAGCGCTCCACCAAAAAGGATTGCGTCTTTTAAGGAGATTGCCAGATGTGTTTCACCCTCCCGCTCCCCCTCAACTCTCATCTTGGTGTGAACAATCTTGTCCGGCTTTTTGAAAAAATCAGCTTTAGAAATCAATTTATTTTCCACCTCTGTGGTTTTCAATTGAGTTCCAAGAAGCCCTCCTACCTCACCGCCAATTTTTGCCCTGGCAGCTTCTAAAACCTTATCAATCGAGGCTTGTGAATGTTTTGCTGATTGCGATGGGGCTTGTGCTGTTTCTCCTGCTGATTCTTTGGTTGCGGTTTCATTATTACCATCTTGCCCTACTGATTCTTCGGGCTGTTTTTCTTCAGCTGCTGATGCTTCAGTTTTCGCTGATTTGACTGATTGCGCTTCATCAGATGCTCCCGTATCCAGTTCAAGCAGATCAGCAGGAAACAGCATTTGCATTTCGCCAAGCTCTTTCCCGTCCATGTTCATAGAAAAAGATGATACATAAAGGGTCTGCTCAGGGAATGGATCAGCTGAGTCTGCGGTTACACTTTTAGGGTCAAGAACTTCAATACCCGTTTTAACAAAACGGCTTTTCTTTGGGTATAATTCTTCGAAAGTCGCTGAATAAACTCCGGCAATTATGTTAGCGATCTCTCCGAAGGCATCAGATTCATCACTGTTGATTTCTTCTGTGCTGATATGACTTTCAAGCTCAGCAGCAGGCAACATAATAAGCGTACCACCCAGTAGAATGGCATCCTTTACAGATACTACCAGGAATACTTCACCTTCCTGCTCTCCCTCGATTTTTAACTTGGAGAGAACGATCTTTTCCGTTGCCTGGAAAAAATCACCTTTAGAAGATATTCGATTAACAGCGTCTGATAAGACCAGCTTGGTGCCGAGCAGACCTCCGACTTCGCCAGCAACTTTAGCTTTAGCGGTTTCAAGAATTTTATCAACTAAGGCCTGTTGACTCATTTCTTATACCGAAGAAGCAGGTGAAATATTGTTGACATCATATAATAGTTCCGGTGCATGAATAAAAGATTACTCATGGAAGATATTACAGGACTGGACAATTTTACAGGCGATGGCATTATTGCTGATAAAAGTGCGACATAAAACCACTATCGAACCTTTTTTTCCATCTGCAATTCTACCAGGAAATCTCCATTTTCAGTTTTAAATGGAACAGCAATCACTTCAACGCTATCACCTTGGGTAAAACGATACTCTTTGCCACAAACTGTGAAAGGTAGAGATAATTCAATTCCCCTGCCATTTTTAGACAACATGCCCTTGATACTGCCGCCGAGCATATTTGCCATTTCACCTATGGCGTCTTGTACATCCTCATTAATTTCATCAACTTCGATCCCAAGAAAATTCCCGGTAATGGTTTTTGCAACCGAACCGGGTAAATGGATAGCAAGCATTCCTTTAAGAGCACCGGTCAAACCAATCATGCCGGAGACCTCAACTCCCGGACACTTTTGTCCATTAGGTAAAGGAAAGCCGGGAACAATATCCATCATGACCATGGTTGTGAATATCTCTGTTGTAGCTTCTACAATGTTTTCAGCTAATTGCACGTTCCTGCTCCTTTCTTCATATTTTCCTAAAGATGGGGGCCGATTACCTCATTAACCTGATCCGGTGTAAATGGCTTCTTGATGCTGCCAATCGCCCCATAGGACTTGGCCTCGTCAATAATTTCATTTCCGCTTTCAGTTGATATAACAAACACGGGAATGTCTTTGATAGCATCATCAGCCGATTTTGCCTTAAGAAATTCCAAGCCATTCATATTCGGCATATTAATATCACTTAATATGACATCCACTGACTGTCCTGCAAGCAGCTGCAATGCTTCCTGCCCGTCTCCGGCTTCGTGAATT
>CAMYJP010000391.1 GCA_947258675.1 uncultured Desulfobulbaceae bacterium
CGATTTGGTATGGCGCTGGAGAGCGACTTCGAAGGGGCAAGCAGCTACAATATCCTTGTTGATTACACAAGGCGGTGGGTAAACTCTCTTGGGGGTGAATGGAAAACCCAGATTGATATCGGCTCTCCCAGCGGCATTTACTCGGAATTCTATCAGCCGCTGACGGCATCACGGTTCTTTTTTATATTGCCATACGCCAGATGGAGCCAGAGACCTGTTGACCTCTATGACGGTAACGACAGATTTGCCGAATACCGGGTCTCGCGGTACGAAGCTGGACTTGATGTCGGCATTCAGCCATGGATGTATGGTGAGGCAAAGGTCGGGCTCTTTATGGGCAGGGACAAGGCATCATTAAGGACAGGAGAGTTTGAACTGCCTGATGACAGGTTTGACCGGGGAGGTCTTACCTTCGATGCAGCACTTGACCAGCTGGATAACCTGGACTTCCCCAATCAAGGCTATTACGCGCGGCTCAGTGCCTTTTCATCCCTTGAGGATCTGGGAGCAGATATAAATTACAATAAGATTGAAGGGACGGCTCTGGGTGCGTTCACCTTCAAAAAGCAGACCCTTCTGGCAAGCGTCAAGGCCGGTTCTCGGATAGGGAGAGATCTGCCCTTCTATGATGAGCTGGCACTCGGCGGGTTTCTCAACCTTTCAGGCCTCCGCCAGAATCAACTCCGGGGTCAGCATTTGGCCATTGGCAAAGTGATAACATATCACAAGATAGGCAAGTCCTTTTTCGGGGACCTCTATCTGGGCGGGTCACTGGAGACCGGCAATGTCTGGCAAGAGGACTTCGAATTTGATGATCTTCAGTTTGCCGGAAGTGTCTTTTTAGGCTACGATACGATTCTGGGGCCGCTCTACCTTGGCCTGGGATTTATCGACCAGGGGCAGAGCGCGGGCTATTTCTATCTTGGAAGGACGTTTTAAATAAAGTATGGGAGGGAGAACGCTGCCATGTTAAAAAAGATTAAAATGATTTTTGTTTTTACTGGAATAGTGTTCATCATTTATGGTGTTACTCTTACGTTTTTGATATCACCACCTGTAAAATTTGGGTTTCTGCTGAATATTATTCTTTATGTTTTTGATTTCATATGGTTTATATGTAGTGGTATTTTCTTGATCTACTGTGGATGGACAATCAATAGGGGGGAAGACCTTAATCTTACCATGTTAAGCTTTGGCAGTTATTTTCTTATTTTTTCTGTAATCTCCGTGATCACTTCCTGCATTTTCAATATCCTGGCAAAGCCGCAACTGGAATCTACTGGGCGAATATTTACGTTTTTGATTCAGGCCTTCTCTCGACTGCTTTCACCTTCATTAGCATTTGATTTTTTTGTGCCTCTCTTTGGCGTTCTTGCCATTATTGCTATATCAATATGGTTTCAACGGGCTGTAATAAATAAGTTGAAGAAAGTAGAGTAAACTGAAAATATATGGAGGATAACATGAAAGCCATTAAGTCGCTACTTATTATTTTGCGCATTTAATTAATTAAGTCTCAGTTCATCGAAGGAGGAGAGAGAAAGTGGCCCGTGCTTTTTTATACAAGTGTGTGAATAAATATCGTTATGTCAATACTATTCCCGGTCATTTACTGATATTTAGTTGCGCGATACGGACGCCGGAGATATTGTTGCAGCGCATTGAAGATGATATTAAGCTTGGCGAGGAAGTCTCCTGGCAGGTTGAATCACAGATGGGCATTATCAAAGGCCGGGGAATAAGGAGTGAGTAGGTGTCGAAAAAGGTGAGAATGATCTGTTTGTCCGCTATCTTTTTTTCTATAATAATAACTTCCTGTGCTACAACAACTTTGCTTAATGTCTGGAAAGATGATAATTATACTGGTAACATTAAAAAAGTATTGGTTATCGGAACTGCTGAAAAGCAGGGTGTAAGGAGAATATTCGAGCGTGAGTTCGTAAGTCAATTTAAGACTTATGGGATAGAAGCAGTGCCGAGTTATGAATATATTCCAGCCGATAAGGTGCTGGATAAAAATGCGATTATATCGAAAATTAATGAGCTGGACATAGACTCTGTTCTTATTACCGCATTGGTTGGAAAAAAGACAGTAGAAAGATACATAGAAAACTGGTATTCCTATCATTCCGGTGTTTACAGTCATCTAGCCAAGGATGAAATTGTTCATCTGGAGACAAATGTATATGATGCCGGAACAGAGAAGCTGATTTGGACAGCTTTATCAGAAACGATTCTTATGGAAGAGGAAAGTGCTTATGGAAAAATCAAACCATTTGTTAAGACTATGTTGAATAAAATGTCAGAAGGGAAAATATTTCAAATCAGTCAATGAGTTATTTTCCTCAACGGCTCAGCATGGAAAGAAGGTGGAGATGAAATTATTCTATAGCCTGGCAATTACTTTTTTGTTAATAACTTCCTGCGCTTCAACTGAACTGACTTCCAGCTGGAGAGACACTGAATATAAAGGCAAGATTAAAAAGATTTTTCTCATTGGCGTTGCTCATAGACCCAGTGTCAGAAAGCTTTTTGAAAATGAGTTCAGTAATAGTTTGAAGAATTACGGCATTGATGCAGTTCCCAGCTATCAAAAAATATCATCTGTGACAATGTTGGATAAAGAAACTGTTGTCCCGATAGTAACAGAACTGAGCGCAGATGCCGTTCTGATAACGAATGTTATTGATAAAAATAAAAAAAGTAGATACGAAACTCATTTATCAAGGTCATGGTCAAAAATCTTTCAGATCAAAAATTGATCGAAAGAATTAATTAGTAATTGTATGCTTTCCTGAGGTACTTTTATCCCTTGCGTGTTTCACTTATAACAATTTAAATAAATTAAGAT
>CAMYJP010000392.1 GCA_947258675.1 uncultured Desulfobulbaceae bacterium
TCGAATACCTGTTATGAACCGACCCTACTTGTAAATCCGGCTGCAGAGGATTTTGTAAGCAAAAAGGAACTGTTCGGGCCGGTTGTGTGTGTGTATCCCTATACGGATATGACAGCGGCAATCCAACAGGCCAACGATGTCCCATTTTCCTTTCAGGCTGCCGTTTATACAAAAGATCTGGATATTGCCATGCAGGCCTATACCGGGCTTAATGCTTCTGCAGTAATGGTCAACGAACACACCGCGTTTCGAGTGGACTGGATGCCTTTTGCAGGTTTAAAGGAATCAGGATTGGGCATTGGTGGGATACCCTTTACGATGGTGGACATGCAAATCGACAAAATGGTGGTCATCAAGTCTTCAGCAATTCTTTGATTGCTGAATTTTGGACTCAAGCCCACGAAATCTGTGCTTTATTCTTGGCCGCCGCGACATATTTCGATTTTGAAAAGTTCTCCAGTTTTAATGCTTTTTGTTTCTGTTTTTAATATTAAGGAACTTAAATAGTGTCCATCTGGAAAGTCTTTTTTCGGATGACTACACTAAGTTGTTTCCAATTCGAAAACGAGCAATTATGAGCAAGTTAAGGATTACAAGGAATTGTGCGGAGGCCTACTCAAGTAAGACGCACAAACAACTCCGCATGTTAAGGAAGAAATTGCTTAAAAGGGTCGTTTCAGGATGTAAACTAAATAGAAATGACTCAAATGGGGGTCTATAATAGAAATTTGAATAATGAACTCAATTATTCACTACTCATTAATATGAAAATATTCATTATCGAACTGGCAGTAATATACTCTCTCATTTTCATTAAAAATACAGTGTTTCTCGGGATGATCTTCATGTCTGTGGGGATATATTTTATCATGGACCTCTTGCGGTACCCTTCGGTAAATATCTTCGTACAGCAATGATTCCAGTTTCTTTTGTGTGCAGCCGCTCGTAAAGAAAAACAATCCGATTAAGACCAACGACAAGAATAGACAGGTATTTTTTTTCATGATTTCCTCCATTATTTATGTGCTTAAAGCCAAGAAAGCCATAATGAAATCCAAGTCAGTCAAATATTATCAAAGGACTAGAGAACTTATAAATTGACTAAAACGATCTTACATATGATTCTGGAAAAATAAAATTTTATACAGCTACAAAATATAAAAATAAGGCATAGCTTATTACTCTCAACGCCTTACATTTACCGCCAACAGTTTTCTCCTTATCCTCTGGTTAGGCTAGAAAGAAAGTATGCTTTTTTGTTTGACATAGAAAATTTTCATACATACTTTCTAATTCGAATTACCTTTTTCTGAGGGGGGGAAATGAAAGAGGTAGCCCTTAAAATTCCATAGTAAGCCTTCAATGAGGATAATTACCTCGCTGGAGGCTTTTTACGTTTTGGTAATTATTTTCACCGCTTCAACTTCATGCATTTAAATCTGAAAAAAAATGTGAAAATGGAAATGATCAGTTTTGTATGTAAAGAGGAGATTGCTATGAAGAACAAAATTCTATTTCTTATGTTTGTTTTTGCTAGTGTCTATTCAGCAACCATAATAGAAGGCTATACAGCGACTAAAGAGGCTAGCGGACAGGATTCTACCCAGATCATGAAGTTTATCATATACACCTATGAGGACCCGATGGCCAGAATGGAGGCCTTTCGAATGCTCATTCCTGAAGGGTGGAGAGCGCAAGGATCGATTACTTGGTCTTCCAATCCCGCGCTGCCGGTTCAGTCACATTTCAGTTTCCGTGATCCGAGCAGCTTATCTGAACTGGATATTTTTCCAAGCCAATCCTATTTCTGGACGAATAACCAAATCTTTCTGAGTACTAACCCCCCTGGCACATTGCGATTCGGCACCCCGGTTGCAAGACCAGTTGATTTATCATCTGCATTTAACCGCATTATTATTCCTAACTTCAGAAGTGATGTCAGAAGTTTACGGATTGTCAGACAGGAGAATGTTCCTGAACTGGCCCAATTGGCCAAAGGACAATCAACACCGGGCGTCATTTCCCGAGCAGAAGGAGGTAAGGTTAGAATTGAATATCTAGAAAATGGTAGGCATATGGAGGAAGAAATCTATGCCGCTGTCAGTCAATTCATAACGCATCAGCCGGGATCTTTTCTCAGCCCAGCTCATTTTATCAACTATTGGTACATAGACTACATTTTCTCTTTTAAGGCTGAAAAAGGCGCTCTGGATAATCAAGCTAGACTTTTTCAACCCATGATTTATTCCTTTAAAGTTTCTCCCAAATATTTTGCAAAAATAGTGAATGTAAAAGAAACGTTGGCTCAGTTGGCCATTCAGAACATTCTTGCAACAGGTCGTATGGGTGATATTATTGCGAAGGCTGGCAGTGACATAAGGGCAGATCAACAGAAAGCCTGGGAACAACGTCAACAAGTGCAAGAGCGTATTGCACAGAATTTTAGTGATTATGTCCGAGGGGTGGAAAGATTTCATGATCCGTTTGCCGGTAAAGAGGTCGAATTACCTGCAGGTTATGGTCATGCTTGGGCCAATAATCTTGGCGAGTACATTGTTACAGAAAGCCCTAGCTATAATCCCAACATTGGCTCTAATCACAATTGGGAATCATTGAAACTGGCACGTTAAAAATAAAAGAATACGCCTTAACTTAGAGATAGGAGATAGGAGATAGGAGATAGGAGATAGGAGATAGGCTGTGATTTTACTAAGTCCAATATTACTTACTTTTATGAAGGGCAAAAAAATATTTATTTCGTATAGCTAAAATAACCAAATATAAATCAGAAAAGCAAAGCCAGCCTTGAGATCATCTTTATCTCTGCCTGGCTTTTTCTTTTTGACTTCAA
>CAMYJP010000393.1 GCA_947258675.1 uncultured Desulfobulbaceae bacterium
TTTTTTTGACGTTTTTCTGATTTATTTTTATTTTTTTTATGTTGACGAGGCCCTCTTTTCTTGGGCTTATCACGAGGTGTAAAGAATTTGAAACTTTGTTTAGCCATCTTTCCATTCTTTTACAAAAGGTGTAGCACCATCTTTAGGTGTAGTTATGACAGGTAAATAACTTATCTTACCATTGATGTGTTGTTGTAGATCTGCACCACAATTCATACATCTGTATAATTCATTTGTAAGTCCAACTAACATAGTTATCTCACTACATGTAGGACATTCACCATTTACAACTTCTGCTGATACTTTCATTATTGACAACTTAAACACTCATCGCTGTCTTTGTCAAGGTCTGCGAGTGCTTCTTGTTTGCAGTCATCGCTGCAAAACATATCTAATTCGTCTTTTGGTTCGAATTCTTTTTTACATTTATTACATTTTTTCTTCATTTTTCTGTAATAATTTTTTTAATAGACTTTGATCCGTCAATGTTTGACTCAAGTTCTGCATCTACTTTTCCACATTTATAATTTACATTAACATTTACATCACGTTCTGCAAGTCTTTTTCCTTTCAAACAATCACTCATTGATTGTTGTATTCTATGTTCTTTTAGCTCACCTGCTATAAACATACAGAGAGCAACGACACTAGTAATTACCGTTTCCATTTTCTCTTACCTTATCTTTTAATTTCTCAATATCATTTAACATTTTTTCAACTTGTTTTTCCATAAACTCTATTCTCAGTTTATTACTTGTATTCATTTCTTGGTTTTTAGTTAATTTTTCAGTTGCCTTATAAAGATCTTCGATTAACATGAATTGCTCAGAATCAGCAGGTAATGAACCCATTAATCCTCTTGGCCATTTAATTCTAAATTCTGTATTTTTTTCAAGATCAGATTCCATCAATTGAAGTCTTGTGTTATGTGCGTTTTGCGTTTCAATAACACCAAAGTATGCCCAGGTACCAATTGCAACAAGTCCTATTAAACTTGCAACCGTCTTCATAGGCATCTGTACTCTTGCTTCGTCTCCAATATCTAATGGTTTATTTGCCACCTATATACTCCTCTAATTTTTTACCTGCTGGTGACAGTGTTATAACATAAGAAAACACTGCAGCCAATAATGCAGTGCAAGCTGCTTCAGACCAATATTGTCCAAAATGAGTTGAATGAGATAATATATCTGCAGTAAAACAACCTATAAACATAAGTATAGGTAATTTGTAATGAAACTTCCAGGGTATAAAAGACATAAGCACAACTAAGAAACCCGTGATCGCACCGGTTCGTGTTGCAATGATAGCGTGAGCTGAAGTTAATGCAGGTAAATTACCTTGCACCATAAAAATCATACAAGATAACCACGCTAGTGATAGCTTGTGAAAAAATAAGGAGAGCTTACGTTTAATATCCACTTGGACCTCCAAAGATAGCTAATAAACATAGCAATACTATCAACACTGCTGTGAATCTGTAATCCATCCTGGCTATCTCCATAATTTATCCTCATTTTTTTTCTTCAATTTTGTAGAACATTTTCTTACTATCTTCAGTCAACCAATCCTTGTTTTCTACATTCCATCTAGTAGTTTGAACTGTGTAGTCCGGTACTTCTCTATCTGTAGTGTAGTTTGGCGCATCCCATAAGATACGATTGTTTGGTTGCGCAGCATAATTGCCATTATCTAAGGCAAGTATGTGAGCACATTTGTGCTCTGCGGGAATTTCAGAATGCTCTGTGTCGAGTATATTACTATCTGGATGAGCCCAGTCAATAGTAAATAAATACTCAAAAGGATAATTTATTTTATCCTTTCCAAAATATTTTCCTCGTTTACCTCTTAAAAAACTAAAACAATGAACAAGATACAAAAAGCATATAATGTACTGAAAGTGATCGAGCAAATGCAAGGCAAACTCGATGACGAAGACTTCCAGGAACTCATAAACACTCCAATGTTCAAGAAATATTCCAAAGCAATTAAAAACTTTTCAAATGAATATCGGTTTTCATAATCAGCAGGCAAGGAAGATACAGTCAACATTGATACGGCCGTACAAGAGAAAAACATCACTTACCCCACCGACACTAAGCTGGCGATCAAAATCATTAACCGCTTGAACAAACTTACTAAGCCGCATCTACGTAAGAGAAGTCAAAAACCTGCGCCTAACCATCAGCCACTTTCGCCACATTTAAAAATGGGGTAACTCTGTAACAAGCACCAAAGACTCACTTATTAGGTAATTTAAGCGGTCTTAACACAAGACTTCGTCCGCGCATGTCCGGAGCCCGAGCGTTAGAGAAAGCAGCTTAGTTAATCATAGAGTTAATAAACTTTTCCCTATCAGCCTCATTCGGCAAACTTCCTGCTAAGAGCTCGCAAAGCTCACTCAAATCACTTGCTTCTTGTGACGCTTTGTTAACCAATACCACGGCTAACGGCCCAATATACTGAGCTAAGTGTTGCTCCACGAGTTTTAAGTCATCTTTATCTAAACTTGATTTAGTTTCTGGCTCAACTACAGATGCCACATCTTCGTCATCTACTTTTCCCAAAAAACTCATTCGAAAAACGACATCAAGCAACGCCTCTTTGCTCTTATATTTTTCAACATACTCCGTGGCGCCCTGTTTAAACCCCCATAGTTTGTTGCTCCCGTTTAGCTCCTTATCCATTAATACAATGGGGATCGTCCTTGTTTTGTTGCTGCTTGCTATTTTTCGAGTTGCTTGAAACCCGTTCAACCCGGGCAACACAACGTCCATCAATATTAGGTCTGGGGATTTGTCAGTCGCAATCCCCAGTGCTTCTTCACCAGTACCCGCTAAAAAAA
>CAMYJP010000394.1 GCA_947258675.1 uncultured Desulfobulbaceae bacterium
TTTACTAACTCTTTCGATGTCTTACCTTATGAACGACACGCCATAAAATATAAGCACCGGTGAGAAGAATACATCCTGCTAACACATAGAACTGCGTGTATGAGAGCGCAGGAGTATATTTAATGGTTACTGAATTATCATCAGCAAAATACCGCGAAGAAACCGTCTTTATGTCATCCATGGAGACATGCTCGATACGATCCTCATGATCTATCAAAGCACCGTACATCTTAAGTTCATGATGTTTTGAGACATAATAATCAGCTATGCCTGAATTGGTCTCAAAACCCTGCACCCATGAAAGCAAGATCTTTTGCTTGGACTTCACGATGTCTTCAGGATTGAATGCGCCATTTCGCAGAGTGTCTACCTCTTTTTTTAAATATTTGACGGTAATATCTAATTTGTCCAGATCAACATCAGCACCTAATGAGAACAATCCATATCTGTCCCAGTTCAACTGGTCGCTATCCGGTGAGTAGGATAATCCTTTTTCAACCCTCAGTGAATTATAAAGCCGTGTATCAAGATAATTTTCAATGACCTCCAGGGGATGTAAATCTGGTGAGATATCACCGTTTGTTCTATATACAAGACCTACGGTTGCCTCAGATTCAACAAGAGGCGAAAAACTGCCCGAAATCTCAGCAGGTCCGGCCGTGTATCGTGAAGGCAGTTTTCTATATGTTCTTTCGATGGGTTTACGTTTAAGTTCTCCAAAAGTGTCATGAATTTTATTTAACATATTTTCTCGGTCAAACTCACCTACGATAACAAGCTGCATGTTATTAGGAACATAATATTGCTCATATGTCGCTAAAATGTCTTCACGTGTTATCCCCTCAGCTGTTTGAAGCGACGGACAAACTATATTGCCTCCGGGAAACATTTCTAAAACCGCATTAGCATAGGCATCTCTACCAATACCATGTCGGTACAGCCACTGTCTTAACTCGGATGGTTTCCCGCCACTTTCCCGGTGAATTATTTCCCTGGATAAATCAACATTGTCAGCTGATATCTGTGAATCTGTGAAAATTTCGTAGAGCAGATCAAGTGCAAACAAACTGTTTGGGCTGTATATATCAACTTCATAAATTGTTTTTTCCATCTCGGTTGAAGCATTCCAGTATCCTCCGTGTTCTTCGATCAAAGCTTCTAATTCAGTCTCTGAATGTTGAGAAGTTCCGGTGAATAATAAATGCTCAAGAAAATGGGGTTGTTCTTTCCGGCCACACGGAAAATCAATCATCCCAACATTAACTGCCAGTCTTATAGAAACATTATGGGTAATATCACGCTTTTTAAGAACAACATCAAGGCCGTTCTTTAATGTTAAGTATTTAGGGTCATACAAGCCCTTAGGAGTATATTGACTGCCTGATGCATCAGTGGATAAGAAAAGACAAATTAAAGAGTGAAACAGTACGAAGGTAATTAATATGGTTTTAACAATAAATTTTCTATCAGCAATAATGAACATCACACGCCCCAATCTGCATATCAATTTTAAGGTTATTCTCTTAGTCTTATCGTACTAAGCAAGGAAATGCTTTACTAAATTCATTGCCATGAAAAGAAAGGAAGAACAGAGGGAAATAACTGATCTTTCATGAATACATAACAGATGATATGTTTTTCGGTGGGGTTAGTCTGATTTTAAATATTCAGATTCTTATTGTTCCAGAACTAGTCATAATATTAGGTCTTATTATTTTCAGTTCTTTTTGAAACAACACTATAATCCAAATTCAATGTATTCGCATTTTAAGTCAAAAGTTTCTATCCCTTCCCAAGTGAACTCAAGGGGGGTATTTATATCAAGCTTCTTACAAATTTTGACGTTTGTATTTGCATATGTTCTTGTATGACTGAATTTCCACAAAGAGGGATACTCTGGTTCATGCTCTAAAATCATTAAGAATACACTTTCACAGAGTCCGGTAGGGCCAGTGTTGCTTACCCATTTATTAGGAGCTACCTTTTTAAATTTTGAAGACCAATCCTGCTTGAAAGTATTAATCATGCATGTTTTTGAGTCTCTTATTATTGACTTTACAGCAAATTTTTCATATATTTCCAGTGAAGGACTTTTACACATTTCAACCATGTCTTTCATTTGAGCTATTTGTGAGTTTGTAATTTTTGAATTGTTTTCATTCATTTTTTGTTTTAGTTTCTTGTTTAATTCCCCGATCGAAAGTTCATCAATGCCACTGCATGCTTCTTTAATGTAAGTTTTAAGATCTTTGCCTTTTACTTCATCATGTACTCGTTTTTTGGCCTTTTCGATTTCTTTTTGCAGTTCTTCTGGTTTGATTTTTAATCTTGCTGAAATTTGGGTAAATTCACATTCAATTTCGTGGTTTGAAATACTTCCTGTACATTCACCGGAAAGTGCTGAAATATCATTTGGATTTTTATTCATGAGATAATTAAACTCTATGGGCAAATTCTCACCAGCTATCGAATTATTTGCGACTGTCATGAATACAATAAAAAAGATGAGAGCTATATTGTTCATATTTTTCAACCAATTTAATAACTTTTTTATCACTTCAGGTGGAATGTAAAGAACAATCATTTATTACCCTACTTTCAGAAATATTACGCTTAATAATTTGCTTAGCAAAGTATATCTAATCCAATTAACATTGTTCAAGATAATAATATACAACACTAAATGCCGAATTACTGATTTGCAGTAGAAATATTCAGTGAATAACTTAAGCTTGGATTGAAGACAATTAGATAGTAGTTTCAGATTTCAAGTAACTCTCAGAATCACAATAATAGAGAATTATTTATGCTAGATAACTACCTGTAAAAATAGAAGCTGTCAATC
>CAMYJP010000395.1 GCA_947258675.1 uncultured Desulfobulbaceae bacterium
TCGACAGGCTGACGGCTCGCTCGCGGGCGTTATTGAATTGATCGAGTACCTTGCCCTTGCCGTCAGGTGGCCAATTAAAGGGAAGGACACCTTGCATACCTTTTACTTTTATATTTAGTGACGCATTTTCGCCTGAAAATTCCTGCAAACGAATTTCGCCCGCTATTGCGAACAGGTCTTCATCAGATATATCCTGAACATTTTTTCGAATCTGACCATGAACAGATATATCCCCGGATATCTCCATTAAATCTGTGTCCACGTGGGCATCAGTAACGTCCAATTTAAAATTGTTTTCCGAGACTGATGGCTGTGGTGAAATTTCAACAACACCTTGAAATACTGCTGCCGAGGATTTAAAACCATTGTTTTCAAGAATAGCTTCAATGGCAGGGGTGTTGATTGTATATTCAATGCTACCGGCTTTCTCCATTCCCTCGCCGCTTATATTTATCACCGGCCTGCCAAAAGAAAATCTCGTTTTTCGATAACCGACTGTATTTTTCTTGCCCCTCGCAGGAGGCTCCTGTTCCGCTACCAATGAAAAATCCCAATTACCGTTGGATGTGTAATGGCCGGTAAAATTGCCTTTGAATGAAGCTGTGTCGATCATTGTAAAGTCATTGGCTTTACTTTGATATGGGCCTAGAACAATCTGAAAGGTGGAAGAACCGCTTACCTTATCAGCAGAGAGAAACAGATGGCCATTCAACTCGCTGATGTTAGCATTTACAGGAGATGTAACAGCAAAATTTTTCAAGGCAACCTGCCAATCAAATCCATTTCCAGATACTTCAAGATTGACAGGGTCATTGTCCTGGATCCCATTTTTGCTATCAAAGTTCCGAGTTTAAAGGGCGCGAATTCGACATGCAACTGCCCTGCTGCTTCTGCAATACCGGTCACAGAAAATTCAGTTACATTAGATAGCAGATGCGATGCCCTTGCGAGCTTGAAAGATGGGGCGGCAAAACTGATCAATGCTTTTTTCTGGGAGAAATCCAGCGGGAAATTAATAAGAACTTCTTGATCGGTAATCAGAAGTTTTAAACGAAAATCATAAAGAAGATTATCTGCCGTTACAACACCTTGCATTTCAAAAGGCAGCTTGTGTTGTTCCCCTTTGTGGGCAATAGTGATTTCTGAATTATGTACAAGAACCCGGTCAATATTTATTGTAGGTGATGATTCCTGTTTTTTTTCTTTTTTTTTTAATTTTTCCAGGATCTTTGGTAAATTTAAGCCATCGATTTCAACCTTGCCAGACTCAATCCGACAAGCCAAATTAATACCACTGACAACAACAGCATCTATCCTGTTCCCAATTATTCCTTTAAAAGAATAATTAACTCGTATTGAATCTATAGAAATTGGTGCATGTTTGTTGCCGCCAATTACAACATCGCTGATATCTGCACCAGATAGACCGATTCTTCTGATATCCGCTGAAAAATCATCTATACCAATCCTCTCAGCGAGTTCAGGAAGAACGGAAGATTCAAGCACGGAAGGAAGAAAAAAGAAGATGGCAAAGACAGAGATAGAACAAAAAAACACTAATAAAATTAGGGCTACCAGCGTTTTTTGTTTAAATGACATATAGTTTCCGTTAATTACTTTCCAGACGAAAACACCCCTTTTAAAATCAACAGAATCCAGGGTGTGCCATGCATAATAAAATCAAACCAATCAATTGGTCTGACCAGCCGCCCTTTGACAAGCATCTGCAGCTTTTCCCATACATGGGGTGGATTGTACGGCGCTAAACCAATAGTGAGGCAGGCTATAATTATTAGAGGCCAAGGGAGAGATGAGAGTAGTTTTTCCATGACTCAGTCTTTATAATATTCCGGATATAGCTTTGCTGCACACACCTGACAAATTGCGTGGCTGAAATCCGCATTACTGCGTTCACTTATATATTTTTCAAAAGGCAGCCATTTTCCATGTTCATCACGAATCTTCTTGCAGGAAGCACAGACAGGTATCAAGCCTTTAAGCTGCAAATTTTTTTGAGCGACTTTCTGCAATTCAGCCACCTGCTTCTCATTTTCATCAGAGGCTGCTTTCTGTTCAGTGACGTCCTGAAGTGTCTCCATTGCACCGACAAGACGTCCTTCCTGATTATAGAGTGGAACCGCATCAAAAATAATATACCGCCTCTTACAGCCAAGGTTTTCATACCATCCCTCAGCATGTAGTCCATCTTTGATCAATATAGAGTTACCAAACCTTGTATAGAGTTTTGCCAACTCGTCATATTCTCCATTGACCACAATATCAACAAGACACCAACGTTTATGATCATAAAACGCTTTCCAATGATCACTGGTACCAATAATGGTTTCAGCAGCTATGCCAGTTAGAATTTCACAAGCTTTATTCCAAAAAATGACATTATGCAGGTAATCAATAGCAAAGGCAGCTACAGCGGAATGGTTGAATATTGCAAAGTCTTTTGAAGAAAATTGTCCTGGGCTCTCATCATACATTCTTAAATTCTCAACAGTTTAATGACTTTTTAAGGGACCGCTTAAAGTACGTAAGAAAGCTTCCAAATGACTGAGTTCCTTATCAGACAAATTACTATGTTCAATTTCCGGATTATCCGCAACAGATCGGTAGAATTCCAATACTTCTCTCAAGGTAGTGAACTGACCGGCATGCATAAATGGACCCCGCTCGGCAACATTCCGAAGAGTGGGTGTTTTGAAGGCACCGATGTACTTTTTATCACCAGTATCAATAAATCGGAGTTCGTAACATTCTCTTGGGTTGGCATCGCTGTAACGGCCCAGACAGTTAAACTCATCAGCAAGCACTTGGGTTATTCCTGTAAATCTTCCAAGATCCGGACCGACTTTTTGCTTTTCTGGCAATCCAATATTATGAAAATCACTGTTGGTAAATAAGGGACCATTGTGACAATTTGTACATTTTGCTTTGCCTATAAATAATCGCAAACCTTTTGCTTCATCTTCTGATAGGGTTTTACGGTCAGTCGCACTTTCATTGTTCAGCACTGCCTTCACATATTTATCAAATGGAGATGGCTCCGGAACTATTGTTCTGACGTAGGCAGCAATGGCCTTGCCCATGTTGACATATATTCGATTTATTTTCTCTCTGTTTTCATCGCCTAACAGAACCCAGGCCTTGAGGGCAGCAGGATCATCCGTTGCAGGTCTCGCATTCTGGGGCAACGCGTCTAAAGGTATATCTGCTTCATGACCGAAGACCTCTTTATATTCATCACGATAGTATTTGCTGATGATTAATGCACTACTGGTTCTTGACAATCCGTGTTCCAGTTTGTTTTCAATGGGCCCTAAAGCCTGTGACCACAGACTGTCTTTTCTTCCATCCCAGAAAAACCATGCTCCATACGATAAGCGGCATTGATCTGCGGGGTGTAGTTCCCATGCCATGGGACAAGGGAAGGTTATCGGTAAAATTATAATCCGTACGGTGGCAGGTGGCGCAGGAGACTTTCATGTTGCCGCTGAAGGTATCATCAAAGAAGAATTTTTTGCCAAGCGCAACAGCCTTTGGATTATCTGAATATTTATTGGACGGGTCAACCGGCAGGGGCGGTAATGATTCAATCCACAATGAACGTAATGTAGCACGTTCGTCCTCGGACCACTCATGTTCATCCATGGCTGATATAGTTGTATTGTCCGCCAGCACAAAGCTGAAAGACAAGATTAAAACAAAAATATATGAATAAAATTTATAATATTTCATATAAAACCTCCCCGGGATAAACCTAACATGTAGTAATCATTCACATTTCAACAAAATCAGTATATATCTGAAATTGCATTATTTTACTTATGGCTGCTGAAAATAAACACTTTACTAATCGCTTTGCTTGTAAAAGATTTTACTGCACTATTCACCATGGGCTATCCGATCTTACAAAATGTCCATCGGAGTCTCAAAAGCTCAACGAAAATTATCACACAACTCAAACACAACGGCTTATCCAGAAAACTGCTCAGGCCGAAGGAATCCCTCACCACAGCCGAACCGTCAGGACATGACGTCCTGACATGTCCCCTTTGAGCCTCAATGTTTCGTTGTCCGGTTCTTATGCAATTCGCTACCGGAAAACCACCGATGAGCTGCGTTTTCTTTAGAAGCACTTCATAAAAAATATAAAAACTGTATCAGCAGCCTAACGCATCTGCAGGTTAAACGTAACATTATCCATTTTACCATCTGCCATAATGTTAAATGTTACAACCCACCAGCCGGGCATGCTGAATTTTACGCCTTCGACAAGATAATTACCAGGCCCACTTCCTTTGACAACCTCAGGGTTGGTCGGAAACCCGTGACCATGTTCTGGCATATCTCCAACTATGGTAATTTTAGCATTATCAACAGGTTTGCCGTCACTTCCTTTTACATCCAGACTCCAGCTGTGTATTTTATTAATCATTATTGGATCACGGACACTCTTATACGAGACAGTAAAATGGTCTTTTTCGCTGACCTGCGTGGTTGAAAGGTCAAGATTTGAAGGAGGCGGAGCATGCATGGCTGCATGTTCATGGCCCATCGCTTTGACTTCTGGAAATTCAAAGGTGACATTGTCAGTTACAGCATCTTTGACAATTTCAATTTTAAGCTGCCAATGACCGGTCATAGATAAAACGACATCATTAATGCTATACAGCCCCCCGCCTCTTTCAGTAACCGTCGGTTTTGTCATCACTCCATGCCCCATGGAGGGCATCCAAGGTACAATCGAAACAGCAGCACCGGCCACATCACCGCCGCCGGTTCCATGATGGACGATAACTTCCACGACGTTAACTCCCATCCGCAATTCTTTTTCAGGAATAACCAGCTCCACACTGAATTTCCCATTATCAGACAACTTAGCCATGCTCCCTTCAAAATGTTTTTTGACTTTGGGTCCATGCTCATGTTCCATAGCAGTTTCTTGTTTTTCCGCACATCCGCTCAATGCTAATAATGAAGTAAACAGCAATACAGCGATCATTCTCATAACATTCCCTCCTTAATTATTTTTATATAGCATTAGATATCCTAGTTGGTTTCCATCCGGAAACGGCCCTTTCGGAGTCTCGCAAGCTCGCTTACCTAAGTAATTTCTGCGTCAATCTTCGTAATTGCTTGTGCGACGTACTTAAGTACGACTCCGCGCAATTACTTGATTTCCTTTACTTTGCAAAAAAATCCTCGTTTCCGAACTGGAAACAACTTAGTGTAGCCATCCGTAAAAACAGCCTTTCCGAATGGACACCAGTTAACTTTAAAACACAAACCGGCAGGTGTCATCCCCGGAACATTATTTTCTTTTTGACCAATGTATTTAAAACAGAAATCTAATAACAAGTTTAGCACGATTGCCTTTAATTTTACAGAGAACAACTGACTGCCTAAAATTAAAGATCATCCTTTTTTGTGCTCTTTTATTACCCAAATAGATCGTATCAGGACAACAGAAAAAACCTCGAATATTTATTTACAATATCAGATAGTTGAATACGAGTAAATGCTTGACAAGATCAATAGGTTAATTATTGTTATTTAAATAGGAAGCCAAATTTCAGAAGATACAAATTCTAACTCAGGATTACTGTATGAAAACTTACTCTTTTGGTCAGACTGGCTGTATCTCAACACGTTTCAATTTA
>CAMYJP010000396.1 GCA_947258675.1 uncultured Desulfobulbaceae bacterium
GAAATCAAAAAATAGCAGCCGTTTGTCTCTTAAAAAGTGGGATACGAAATTTATTGATAACTGGTAACGGCATCTTGACAACTTGTATAAAAGCAATTCCGCAACTTAAACCTAGGCAGCAATTTGTGCTTGAGGTAAATTCATCGTGAAAACAATGTGGGCCCCATGGCGTATGGAATACATTCTATCCGAAAAGGAAGATGTATGCATATTCTGCGACGGCTTATCGGAAAACGATGACCTGACGCTTTTGAAAGGGGATGATACCATGGTGATGATGAATAAATTTCCCTATATCAACGGTCATCTATTGGTTGCACCCGTCCGACATATATCCGGTTTGGATCAACTCAGTAAATCTGAAATGGGTAAACTGCTGGCGTCGGTGGATCAGTCGGTACAGATTTTGAAAAAGGTCATGAAACCCGATGGATTCAATGTGGGGCTTAACCTGGGAAAAGTAGCGGGGGCAGGTGTTGAAGAGCACCTGCACTTTCACGTTGTTCCCAGGTGGTTCGGCGATACAAATGCGCTGACTGTTTTTGCGGATGTAAGGGTCATTCCCGAACACATCAAGGCAACCTATGATAATTTAAAACCATATTTCAACAAGCTGGATTTAACCATCAAAAATTAATGGAGAAATTTCATGAAGAAAGCTACTCTGATTATCTGGGTGATAATTTTCGGATTCATAGCATTGGTGATTTTTCAGAATCAGACCTTTTTTATGACAAATCATTCGCTCCGACTTAACCTCGGTGTCATTAATGAGTATCATACGCCGGAACTGCCCATTGCAGTTGTTTTTATATTTTTCTTTTTCTCCGGTCTTGTCATTGCCTATCTTTTTAGCTTTTTAACCCGATTCAAGGACCTACTTCATTCTTATGGTTTCTCTATGTGTTATTTGTAGTTTTTTTATTTTTTCCTGTTTTTCACAATATATCGAGAAACTCTTTAATATTATTTTTGCTGATCATATCACTTTACTTTATTCCTATACCTGATACTTTTTACGTTAACCATGGACTTATTAGAGAGTTTCTCTTATTTTTTTATTTTGGATTTCTCTACGCACAATGTAACTATAAGGCAATTAATCAGTATAGTACATATCTTTGCTTTTCATTACTCGGGATCTTCATAGTACTTTATATGCAGGGAGACATAATATCAGAGATGCTAATCAGTTTTGTGAATAATAAAATTATTATCTATAAGTTTATTAGGATACTATTAACAACTCTGGCAATTCTTATCTTTTATTACTTTTCAGTATTAATAAGTAACAGTGGAATCTCTTTCTATCGTCTTATTAAGCATGTAGGTATATATTCTGCTCCTATATATTTATTTCATAATATCGCGATAGGTGTACCAAGAATTATATTGATTGATATTTTAAATATTAAAGAGAACCTTTATCCGATGGCGTCTATTTTAATTCTGATGTCTGGAGTATTCATTCCTATTTTAATAACAAAACATTTTATTAATAAATTTGATTTTTTGCCGCCCTTGTTATTAGGTACTAACAAAGTTTAATAATATTCATAATTAAATATATTAGTCTGCTCGGAAGATGCTTGATTCAGAAGCTTTCCATTTAAGTTGACAGTTCTAAAATAGGGTTTTCGGCATATTGTTCCATGTATTCTGCTGGTGTCAGATACCCCAGTAAGTAATAAGTACGCTCCTTATTATACCCCATCATCCACCAGTATGTTTGCTCCTTTACTTTCTCTAAATCTCTGAACAGATAGATTCAATGCCTCATCTCTATATACCCGGTTAAATCGCTCTATATGTGCATTCTGATTCGGCTTGCATGGCTGAATGAGGCTCAGAAACCGCCAGGAGTCCCTGTATCATTGTATCCCAGTATGTTAGCGACGCACGATGCAATATGACGATATCCCTTGGCGTTTGGATGAGTGTCAACAGGCAAATACATATCCCTAGACCATTTACATAAATTTAACAATGGATAGTATTCTATTCCGCTACTTTCAACATCGTCTTTTAATTGCAGGTTGTAACCTCCCTTTATAACCTCTATTTTCTCCGGAAGGTGAATCAGCTTCAGTTTTTTTTCAGGAAATTCTTTACTAATTAATTTAAGAGAGGCAATACTTTTATTCAGTGTTTTCTGCTGGTTCTCTGTCAAATGTTTTCTTTCCGCTTTGTACTTTACCCTTAAATTATTTCGGAAATTTCTTAATAAGAGTATGATTTTAAATTTTTTTACGTAGGCTTTTAATGAAAACGGTTTTTCTTTTTCTAATTGTTTAATAATTTCAAAAACATCTCTGTTCGGCATTATCTTCCTGATAACCGGTTTTTGTCTTGAACATGATTCCATACTCACCGACTCCCCACAAAACAACAATCCTTCACTGTTAGTAAGTGGACGCCAGTAACCTCTGAGAAAATCATTCGAAATGACCAATATTACTATTTCATCAAATGGCATCTTTTTGGAAAAGCTCAGCAGCAGTTTAGGATAGTGCTGTACTCCAGTTGCTCCGATTCCAAGGTTGTAGATGTTAACATCATGCTTCGCGGCAATACGGTCACGCAGTGTTGGCACCCACGGATCTGCAGTCTGGCAAAGCCCAGCAGTAAAGGAATCACCAATGAAAACAATCTTGCGGTTAACGGAAAGTTCCGGGAAATAATTTTTATGATCTATAAATCCCATGTTGTTGGTCTTCCACCAAACATCATTTTCTATCTTGCTTGAATATATAGTCAGTGAATGAGTTGTTGTATCTGGAAGGTAAGTCACCGCACCGAAGTCATCGATATTTAATCTTGGTGAGGTTGAAAATAT
>CAMYJP010000397.1 GCA_947258675.1 uncultured Desulfobulbaceae bacterium
CCCCAAGTTTCGTTGGAAGAAGGCATCAGCAGGTTTTGTAACTGGCTGAGAAACGGCTCAGGTTATTCTAACCTGAATTGAGCGGCTTTTTTGCTCCATCTCGGCACATCTCTTTGCAAAAAATCGCTCTACCTAAGTCTAACTGGAATTTTGCTCAAGGTTAAAGGTTAATCGCCGGATATTGCCTGCAGAAGATATCTCTCTCTCATTCATGGATCCAAAAATAAAAAAATAATGAAACGATATTATTACACCTATTTTGATGTAAATTATCTGGTCAAGGGTTTGGCCCTTATTCAGTCATTACGTAGACATGAAAATGGAAGTTACCAATTTTTCGTGGTTTGCATGGATCCAATGACACAGACATTCATAGAGCATTTTGGTTTTCCAAATGTAACCGCAGTTAATATGGCTGATATTGAAAGAGAAGATACACAATTACAAGCTGCCAAACAAAATCGATCATTGGTAGAATACTACTGGACGATAAAAGCTGCTATCGCTCTGTACCTGATTAAGAAAAATCCGGAGATTGGTTCGATATTTTATCTGGACGGCGATCTTTACTTTTATTCATCACCGAATCCCCTGTGGCAGGGAATCGAGAATCAATCTGTATTGATGCATGAGCACCGTTTTTCTCCCGAGCAGGTCGCTTTATCCCAGTATGGTAAATATAACGCCGGGATGCTCGGATTTCGAACTGACCCAACCGGGCTTGAAGTATTACATTGGTGGAGACAACGCTGCCTGGATTGGTGTCATGCCCGTTTGGAAAATGGCAAATTTGGCGACCAACTTTATTTAAATGAATTACCTTATAAATTCAAAAGGGTTGGTTTTGCTGAACAAATCGGTGTCGGTGTTGCCCCCTGGAATCATATACAATATGAATTTTCTTTTGACTCGTCAGGCGATGGGCTGGTAAACGGTACAAAAATTGTGTTTTATCATTTTCATTCTTTAGCATTTATTGAGCCGGAAATTATAGTTCCCTCCAAACATATTACGAATCCCTTATCTGAGGATGTCCTGCGCGTCTGTTTTTTACCTTACATAAATGATTTATCTCATATTCAACTACAAATTAGATCACTTGCTCCTGATTTCAAATCCGGGCTTTTTACCAGCAATATTTTGAATAAAGAACACACTTTTGTCGCCAGTAGATCTCAGGCCCGGAGAATTTACGACTCTAATGTACCTCAACAAAAGTTTCAACTGGATGAAGACTGGGATTGCTATGTTTCTAAACAGTTCAAAAGAAAACCGGAAGTAAAAATAAATTTTAGAAACGATTTTACATCAAAACCTGAGCTTCAAAGGACGAGACAATTGAATAAGTTGAATCTCGGGTGCGGTACCCGGTATCATCCTGATTGGGTCAACCTTAATTCTACCTCAACCGGCCCGGATGTAATTGCTCATAACTTATACAACGGAATACCATTTAATGGTGAATCTTTTGAAGTTGTCTACCATTCTCATTTATTGGAGCATTTTCCAACAAGTTATGCACCCGTTTTTTTAAAGGAATGCCACAGAGTCCTTAAACCTGATGGCATTATCCGAATAGCCGTACCGGATTTAGAGCAAATAGCAAGATCCTATGTTTATTTTCTGGAAAAATCTCTACAGGGGGACCCGGAGGCCCAAAAGCGGTATGAATGGATAATGATCGAGCTGTGCGATCAAATGGTCCGGCATAAACCCGGAGGTGAGATGCTTGAATTCTGGAAAAAAAAACCAATGCCGGCCGAAGATTTTGTGTTTAAAAGAGTCGGTCCGGAAATCAAAAGATTAATACTGGAATTCAGGAATAATACTTCGTATAATTCAAACCATGAAAACAGTAATTCCAAGCCGGGAGCTTTTTATCAGCAGCCGGATATCGAAAAATTATCTCAATATCGTGTTTCCGGTGAGATACATCAATGGATGTATGACCGTTACTCCTTAGGTAAGATTCTCGCTGAAACAGGATTTTATAATATTCGGCAGTGCCATGCGGATGAATCCGATATACCAAATTTCAGATCATATTTGCTTGATACTGAAGAAAACGGGATGATCAGAAAACCGGATTCATTATTCTTCGAGGCTTACCGGGATTAAACGCTTAAGGTTCACTCAAAAAAAATTACTTAAAGAGAAAAGACAGGCCTAAGTCAAAATGACTGCAGTTCCCGATACGCTAAAACTTGCCATGCAACTGATGAATTCCGGTCAATTGAATCAGGCCGAGGATCTATGTCATCAAGTGTTGCCTACCAGTGGGAACTATCCGGATGCATTGCACATGATAGGCTTATTACATCACCGGATGGGGAATTCCCATGATGCAATTACTTTTATATCAAAAGCCATAGAGAATAATCCCCGTATAGCCGTATATTATTATAATTTAGGATATATTTTTGCTGCATCGGGTGAACTCGAGAAAGCAATAAAAGCATATAAAGAATCCATTACCCTCAAACCCAACTACGCGGAGGCAATAAACAACCTGGGTCTTATTCTGTATGATCAGGATAAGATTGAGGAATCCATTATTTTATTTCAACAAGCCATTCGAAAGAAGCCGGACTATACGAATGCGTATTATAATCTCGGAAAAGCAATGCAGGCCCAGGGCAATCCTCGAGCCGCGATAGAAGTATACGACCATGTATTAAAAATGTTGCCGGATTCAGCGGAAACCCGCTTTAATCGCTCCCTCTCGCTACTTTTGACTGAAAATTATGAAGAAGGCTGGTTGGAATATGAATGGCGTTTTAGAAATTTAAAAGATCAAAAAAAAAATTGGAACGAAAAAGGTATTCATCGCTG
>CAMYJP010000398.1 GCA_947258675.1 uncultured Desulfobulbaceae bacterium
GATCGCGCTTCTGATCATCGTGGTCACGTTCGTCTGGCATAAATCAACTCGTCCTCGCAGTTCGGAGTTGCGCTCGTAAACGGAAGGGATTACCACAAATTTGCCCTCTATAAAATTTATAGGGGACTGGGCTGTACAAATACCGTGAAAAGCAAATTTAAACTTCGGATTTTGGACCTGGGGGGTCCGCAAGTAATTATATAAATTAATGTTTTGTCATAAAGAATTTTTGGGCTTATGTATTCAAATATACGCAAAATAGACCACTTAGATTTACCCGAGTTCCCAATAAGGCAATGAACACGGACGCCTAATATGGTGCGTCTTTCACTAGAGTGATTGTAAGAGATTTGGTGGCAGTGCCCCATATATTAATCTTTGAAACGGTGCTAATTATCGCGCCGTTAACCTTAATATTGCCACTATCTCTTTTGAATCCAGCCTTTCCCTTCCTACCTTTCCATTGCCATCATAAATCTTGCATGGTAAGAAAAATCCTTATGTTCCAGATGTTGGCAAGCAATATATAATGCTTAATTACTCATTGCTTTGGCTTGCGCTGCCATGGAGATGGTCCAACTACTTATCTAAGGGCCACACTGACAGAGTCAGTAATTCTGCGCTCCTTCACTAATCCACTGTTTGATAAACTGGAACTCTCCGTCTGAAGCATCCCAAAATTGCCGCCACCGTGCTGACGGCCAGTAAGTGGTTTGTTGAGGAGCAGGCTTCCTTTCGGATAGGTGGTATTAACAACATCGATAAATCCTAGATAAGACTCCGGTTCTCTGTCATAAGCCGACAGGTCCAGGCCGCCACTGCAATTAAAGGTTTCACCATTGTAAGTATTATATGGTGAGGTGGATTCCGGTGCATGGCACGCCTTACACCTGTTTTTTAGAATGGGCAGTACATGCTGCTGAAAACTGATATTGGTTCACCCTCAACTTGGTAAATCCGTCACCGTCAGAATCACCACCAAAAAACATTTGCTTTTTATCCTCCGGATGTTACTATGCCTTCAAATAAAGCCACTTGGTAATTCTAACAGCCAGGAGGTCCCCCCATGAGATCAATAGCCATAGCAAACCAAAAGGGCGGCTGCGGTAAGACAATCACCGCCATCAACCTTGCCGCTTTCCTAGCCAAATCTGACAGAAAAGTTTTGCTCATAGATATGGATCCTCAAGGGCATGCTACGTTGGGTCTGCAAACCGGCTCCTCTCCGTTTGCCCGCACCATTACCGATGTACTGGTATGGGAACTGCGCAACAGGAGATTGATGCTTACGGACGTTATACTGAAAGTTCTTCCGAACCTGGATCTGGTACCGGCGGACATTCTATTAAGCACGGCTTCCGAAAAGCTGGCATCTGTCTTTGGCAGAGAAAACCGGCTTCGTGATGCCCTGGAGGATGTCCGGGATCAATACGCCTATTTGATAGTTGACTGCCCGCCCAGCATTGGCGTTTTGACATTCAATGCTCTGATCGCCTGCACAGAAGCCATTGTTCCGCTCGACCCAAGCTTTTTTTCGCTCCACGGAATTGGTAAGATTATGGAGACTTTTGAACTTCTGGCACAAAAGAAAAATCACCAGATTCTGGCACGGCCTCTATTGACGCTTTACACACGCCGCTCCGCATTTGCCAAAGAAGTAGCCGCAAATATTAGACAACACTTTGGTGACAGAGCCCTAGCGACCGAAATCAGATATAGCTACAAGCTGGCGGAGGCAGCAAGTCATGGCATGCCGATATGTGACTACAGCAGATATTGTGTGGGTTTCGAAGACTACTCTGAACTGGCCCGGGAAATTCTGCAACAGGAATCGGAAATCCCGATACTCATACCCAGAAAAGCGAATGAACATAAAAGCCGCAAATCAGCCGATACATTGGATGGCGCTTCATTGCCATCTGCTCCTATACCGACCGGAAATGGGGTTCTGTTCACGCTGAAAGCACCCGGCGCCAGTCGCGTACAATTGGCGGGCGATTTTAATTCATGGACACCGGACGGCAATGAAATGCAGTTCAGCGACGGCATATGGCAAAAAATGCTGAAACTGGCACCCGGCAGATATCGATATCGTTATGTTGTCGATGGCCAGTGGCAGCCGGATCCGATGAATGCGTCTATGGAAACAAGTCCTTTTGGGGAAAACGATTCCGTAATTGATTTGGCCCAAGGGTAAAGCGGAAACCGGATTGTTTTTTTGAGCTGGTATTGCCGACTTGAAAACCTGGATTTGAAAATGAGGGAAGCGCCTGAAGTTCAGCCTGAAGAAGAACACGTATCCGAAGAGCGGCTTGCCAGGGGCTTGGAAGATGTGTCGCACCTGTTTCTGTCGCAGCCATCCGCCGGATCTTCCACAAAACCACCGGATCTAAATGCTTCGCCCAAGTTTGAGAGCCCAGAGTCAGCTCCGCCCAATATTGCTATCCCGTTGCACCCTCACCCGACAGTAGATCGAGTATTGTTGATCTCCCTGCTAAAAATAAATGCCGATGTTTTGGAAAAAAACTTGCGCGTGATAGACGTTGACGTTCCCTGCAATCCCTATGGCGCTTTGGACTTGCTTGCGTTGGATCGCTTCAACCAATTTTGCATAATAAATATCGATACGACACTAAACGATTATTCACTTCTTCTGGGCATTGGCTGCAGTTCATGGATCGCCAGTAACAGTTCCAATCTCAAACGCATGTATCCAGGATGGCCCGTTGATTTTTCAGAACCACCAAGGCTTTTTCTAGTTGCTCCGGGTTTTTCTCCCCTGCTTGTATGCGCCGCGAATTATATCACAGCTCCGGAGGTTTGCTGTTTTATCAAAACAGCCCCTGGATTTTTTTACCGAAACCCAAGATAACTACTATCATCCGGTAGCAGCCCTGTGAAATCCGGATCATTAACATCTGATATCCATTCTGATCCTGCCTTTTGATCCCTTATCTTTTATTGCCATATTCAATGTTGAATGGTATGAAAATTTCTATTGTTCAACATGGTGGCAAGCTATAATGACTGGCTGGATAATATATTGAAAAGAATAGAAAGACGCGGCAGAGAAGAGCATAATGAGTAATACATTAAAAGGGGTACTTGTTTCCAAGCTTCGGAAGTCTCGTCCCGTCAAAGTCCAAAAGCGGTCATTAGAAAAAACCAAACAAAATATTTTGCAACAGGTTCCTATTGTATCACGCAAGGCGTTGGACAAAGCCTTTAAATACAAGCACCTGTCCAGGAGTGAATTGAAGCGTGTTGAAGAAAATATTTTATTACAATTAGAGCGTCTCGTAGCAGCACAATTTAAAGGCGGAGCACAGGTTAATTATCACATTCAAGACGTTGCGAGCACAGCGAGAGAATTGGCGACGCATTATGGGTTGGGTCAAACGAAAGTTCTTTTATTTGAAGTTGCCGGGCTAGTGCATGATGTTGGTAAGTTATATAGCGAAGAAATCCTTGAAACTCTTGTGACAGGAACAATGCTGAAAGCAGAATTTTCCCAAAGACAGAAAATGTTATATACAGCGCATGAAGAGCTTTCGTTTTTAATGCTGGAACAAATGTCATGGATTGATATTCCTCTGGTCGTTCATATATTAATTCTCGGGACAGAAAAGTTTCAGGTATTAAAGCCTGAGATTAAGCGCTGTTGTCCTTATACGTGGAAGGAAGTAGAGCAGATGGCTGCGCTATTCAGGCTGACGGATATCTTTGTTGCATTAACCGAGAAAGGCCGTCGCTATTCCCATCCAATTTTAGCAAAAAATAATGTGGGGCAATGGCTTGATAAAAAGAAGCGGCGAGGTCCTTGGGCTAAAGGACTAAAACGTAAAAAGATACTGGAATTTTTTAAATCAGCAGCTGATCCGAAAGTAAAAGGGAATACTACCGGCAGTTCGTCGATGGTTCTGGAGAACCAAACAAAAGGGTCAAAAAGGGATCAAAACGTCTTTTGACTTTTGTTGCAAGGAGCCGAGTGAAGATATATTGAACTTGTCCAGACCTGATCTGGCATAACCAGATTACATATTGAACGAAAAGCCGTTTTCAGCGACTCCAGGTAGTGGCAACCTATTTATTACGTGTAGTGTTCACCAATCGATTCCAGGTGATGACAACATATTTCTACTCCCAAAGTAGTAGTTTTAGAACCTAGTAGTAGAAAAAAATACTCCATATGGAGTATTTTTTTTGCATGAAATACCTGGTATAAGAATATATAGAGAAAAATTTTACAACTTACTATTTTCTTTTAGAGGGCGCACTGCAGCTTCCCTATACTGTCAGGTTATGATGGACATCATACACCTTGTTAAAAACTGCAAGGTTTCAGAATTTGCTATTGTGGCAAGTTGTGTTACGAGTGAATGTTACTCAGGGTCTGAAAAGGAAAACTCTTTAAGTGAAGTGACTATAGGTTTTGTGGGATTAAATACGGTAATTTCATACGTTCATTATGCTTTTTTCATATGTTGGTAAAAGGCCCCGTACTGCCGGGGCAAGGTTCGTTGTTTTATGCGGATCATGAAAAAATTTCGTTTCATTTTCATCCCCTGAATTGGTGTTTCCTGGAGCGTGCCTTGGTCCAGCTCTTCCTGCAATGC
>CAMYJP010000399.1 GCA_947258675.1 uncultured Desulfobulbaceae bacterium
ATTGTTCTCACAGTTAAAATATAAGACTACAGTAAATGGAAACCAAGATATTTGGCTATTTTAAAAAACCATGTTGAAAAAATATTTTTTTATTTCTCTCCCCCCAAACTATAGAATCCTTTCATTAATCTTCATGACTTCGCCCGGGTTTTCTTGGTATAGTCTTTTTTTCATGGAGATCAACACATCCTTTTTCAATGTGAGACATCCTACTTTTTCTATCCAGAGGCTTTCATTCATGCAGCGAAAGAGTGATAAATCCATCCAATTTTTGTTCCTGTTCATGGTTGGTATGTTTCTTTTATCAGGATGCGCCGCATCTGACAAACATTTACGTGAAGCAGACCAGGCCGCTCTTGACATCATTGATCAAAAGCAAAAAGAATTGTTCGGCAAATCAGAAGATATATCCATTATCCCACCATCCCAGACACTACGGTATCGGCTTTTTACCGGGCAAAATCTTCCCCCTTCCCATCCTGCTTCTCTGGGCAGCAGGTACCTTAAACCAATTCCGAAATGGCCCAATATTACCTACCCAGATAATGTAGATACCGTCAATTATCATCCAAAGCCATGGAATAACGACACTCCTTTGAAAATTACCCTTAGTGAAGCTTTACAAATTGGGGCAAAAAACAGTCGGGACTATCAAAGCGGCAAGGAAGATATCTTTTTAACAGCACTTGATCTGGATCTGGAACGTCACGAATTCCGCAGCACATTGACCGGTTTGCTTGAGAACATGTATAAAACCGATAAAAGTGGGCTGGACACGATAAGCGGTGTTGAAAACAGTGCAATCGGCGGCTTCAGCAGAAAATTAAAATCAGGCCTGGAACTTACTACTCGCATAGGTATTGATCTCGTTAACCTGCTTACCTTGGATCATGCTTCATCCTATGGTGTTTTTGCCGATGCAAGCATCACCATCCCTTTGCTGAGGGGGGCCGGCAAACATATTGTTGCTGAACCTCTCACCCAGGCGGAACGCGATGTTGTATATGCTATATACCGATTGGAAAGGTTTAAACAGTCTTTTGCAGTTCAGGTGGCAAGTAATTATCTTTTCGTTCTGCAGCAGCTTGACGAAATCGCCAACGCGGAGGAGAATTATAAAAATCTAAAGATATCGTCCATCCGGGCAAGAAAACTAGCTACAGCCGGGAGGATGCCAGAGGTCCAAGTGGATCAGACCATCCAGGACGCGTTGAGATCCTGGGATCGTCTGCTTTCAGCCCAACAAACTTACGGCCGACTCCTTGACGATTTCAAGCTCCTGCTGGGACTACCGCCTGACGCCAATATCGAACTGGACAAATCAGAGATCGATCGCCTTGCCCAGGTAGATGTAAAAGACGATAAAGACAAGTTGCACCAAAATTCGGTAGCCCTGGGTGGTGATGAATTAAACGATCATGAATTAACAGCCTTACTTCCTGAAGTTTCTGCAGATCAATATATGATCACTGAAGAAGAGGCTATTCGCTTAGCTCTTGATAACCGTCTTGACTTACGTATTTCTCAGGGGCAGGTTTATGATCAGCAGCGAGCGGTTCTAGTGGCAGCAGATGCTATCCGTGCCGAAGCAACCTTGCTAGGAACAGGCACTGCCGGGGAAAACCGGAGCATTGAAAGCGCTGATCAACCATCAGGAAAATTACGCCCTGACCGTGGCACTTATTCGGCTCTCTTGAGCATTGATCTGCCGTTTGAGCGCACTGCGGAACGGAATAATTTACGAATAAGCCTTATCGATCTTGAGGTAGCGATCCGCAATCTGCAGGAAGCAGAAGATCAAGTCAAACTTAGCATTCGTAATCGGTTACGGGATCTTGTTGAATTCCGTCAGAGGATCAGAATACAAACGAAATCAGTGGAAGTGGCCATGCGTCGGGTGGACAGCACCACTATTCTGCTTCAATCAGGACGGGTACAGACGCGCGATCTTCTGGAAGCACAGGAAGATCTTCTCCAAGCCAGGAACAGCCTAATTGCGGCCCAGGTCAATTACCGGGTTGCAGAACTTGAGTTGCAACGTGATTTAGGAGTTCTTAAAGTGACTACAGATGGTTTATACCAAGAATACCGTTTGGATGAAAATAATGATATTGGAAATGATTAAAAAATTCTTTCAAATGCCGACACGTTCAATAAAGCTCGGCATAATCATTAAATTTCTGCTGTTGTCATTTTTTTTTCTCGTGCTGAGCAGCTGCAATAAACCTGATCAGTCTGAGCTTACAGAAAACCTGCTCACCTTTAAAGTCAAACAAGGCCCCTTGACTATCAGTGTGATAGAGTCTTGCACCATCAAAGCCCGCGACCAGGCGGTGATTAAATGTGAGGTTGAGGGACGGACAAGTATCCTTTGGCTGATCGAGGAAGGGCTTGTTGTGGAAAAAGGTCAACTCCTCATCGAGCTTGATTCCAGCAAACTTGAAAATGACCTAATTGACCGGCAGATCAGTGTGCAAAACAGCGAGGCAGCCTTTATCCACGCCCGAGAAAATCTGGTTGTTGTCAAAAACCAGGCCCAGAGTGATATTGACCAGTCAGTACTGAAACACGATTTCGCTGTGCAAGACCTAAAAAAATATATCGAAGGTGAATATCCCAAAGAGTTGAAAGAAGCGGAGTCCAAAATTGCACTGACACTTGAAGAGCTTGAGCGGGCCGAGGATAAACTTAAATGGTCAAGAATCCTCTTTGAGGAAAAATATATATCCCAGTCCGAACTTCAGGCCGATGAACTGGCAGCCAACAAGGTCAGGCTTGACCTAGAGCTTGCTGAAGGAGATATTGCCCTGCTCGAGAATTACACCT
>CAMYJP010000400.1 GCA_947258675.1 uncultured Desulfobulbaceae bacterium
CGAATGATTGGCAATACTGTGCACCACCACCTCATTGACCGTTTGCAAAGGCCCTGAAAAAGGATTAAACAGAATCGCCAGCACCAAAGCGGCCATCGATAGTGCCGGCACTGCTATCTTCCAGGAAAATTTTAGAAATCTAAACGGCCGTGATCGGGATTCGGATTCGATTTTATGACGGGCTCGCACGATCAACCCTGGCGGCGGCTCAACGGCCTGCATTTCTTTTTTTAAGATTGTATCAAGTGCCATATCGGTTTGATATAGCTTTTCACAGGTTTGGCAGATCTGAATATGATCTTTTACCTGCCGGAAGGCATTTTCATCCGCAGAATCTTGATTGTTTAGCCATTGTTTGAATTCCTGACAATTCACCATGGGTATTCACCTCTTTAGGTTTAATCGAACCACTTTTGCCTGAGGCTCGTTGATTGTCATCCTTAACAGTGCTTTTTTCATCCTCTGCTTGGCTCGGGATAGGCGAGACATAACTGTTCCGACCGGCACTGCCAGCATATCGGCGATTTCTTGATAAGAGCTGTCTTCCATGTAGTGTAATATGAGAACGGTTTTATATTTCTCAGGCAGTTTATCTAAAATCGACTGGACGGTTTCAGCCTCTATTTTTTTCTCATAGGCAGTTGCCACATCCGGCTGCAAAGAAACAGATTCAAGCTGCGATAGATAATCAATGCCGTTTTCAAATTCATCCGCCTGAACGGGCGCCTTTCTGCGCTGCCATTTTAAGAAGTGGTTGCGCAAAATTGTAAACATCCAGCTTTTAAATTTTCGGCTGTCCCGCAGCTGATGAAATTTATTGTAGGCCGTATACAGGGTCTCTTGCACCAAGTCTTCTGCATCATAACGGTTGCCGACATACCTGAAAGCCACATTGTAAAGAAATCGCGTTTGATCTTGCGCCACATTCCAGAATAAATCGCGCTGATGCTTTTTACGCCCTATAAAAGGAATCTGGTCGCTAATCATTGAAAACTGCATCTATCTTCCAACACCCTTCATTAATTGTAGATCCGGTTAACTGAAATTTTATTCCTTTTTTTCCGCGGCCAGACTCAGATAAATAAAAACCATGCCAATACAATTATTGATAAGCAATATAAACGAGTTGTCCAGGACTGCTACCTTAAAAAAGGAAATATTTCTTTTTATCGCTTCAGTATCTTCTAATATCATCGGCACACGTGGTGTTTAATGTGACTTATTTAGTAGAGCCTGTAATTGAAGCTTTTATTCCCAAAAAAATAAAAGCGGCACGCTTTTTAACCAGGATAAATAAATTTGGAATAAAAACCAAACGAACGGGTCTTAGAAGTTAAATGCAAGAAAATTTGAATCCAATCAAACTTAAATACTCAAATAAAAATAGGAGAATAAAAATGAAAACGTTAACTATCTTTATTATTGCCCTGACTGTATTGAATTTTGGCGCGGTAACGGCCTTTGCTGATGATATGTGGAGTGAAACCCCGGAAATTTAGGGGACGTTGTGTCCTGAGTTGACAAACTGATAATGCTTTGCTGAATTTAAACATAAGTGGTTGAAACATCTGATGACTGAAACTGTGCGAAGAGATCGAACACATATCATTTGAGTCAAAAAATCAATATGTTACGTAAAGATAGAAGCATTGCTTAATGTCTTCAGTTAACCAAAGTGATTTAGACGAATTGCAGTATCCATAATCCGTTTTCTATTAAAAAAGAAATAACTTTAGATATTTAACTAAAAGACGGCACACCCAACAGTTGTGGGAATTTAGTGGAACCACCAAAAAAATATCAATTTCGTCCCGCTACCTTGACATTGTTTTCAAAATGCATTAAAAATGGTTTCATAATGGTTCCATTTATTATTTCTAAGGAGAAATTTTTGTTATGCCAACAATAACCGTGAAAAATATGCCCGATGATATTTACGAAGATCTTAAAAATAGCGCTAGCATTCATCGCCGCAGCATCAATAGTGAAGTCATTTTTTGCATCGAAATGGCTGTGCGTAGCCATCGGTTGGATCCGAAAGAGTTGTTCACTAGAGTAGAGGCCATGCGAAACAAAATTGACGTACCGCCAATTACTGATGCGGTCCTGCGTCAAGCTAAAGGAGAAGGCCGGCCGTGATTGTAGCAGACACGAATCTGATTGCCTATTTTTTTATCAAAGGTGATTTCACCGATCAGGCTAATGCGGTATTCCATAAAGATCCCGAATGGGCTGCACCGCTTTTATGGAGAAGCGAATTTCGAAACGTTCTTGCACTTTACATTCGAAAAGGGTTTCTGAAACTTGTTGAAGCGGTCGATTTGATCCAAGAGGCTGAACTCCTCATGAAAGGTATGGAATTCTTTATACCTTCGCTGAATATTCTGAAGCTAACAGAAGAGTCAAAATGTTCGGCATACGATTGCGAATTTGTGGCTTTGGCTAAGCAGTTTGATTTAGAACTGGTTACTTCAGATACTCTCATTCTTAAAAAGTTTCCCGGCACAGCCGTGCATATGTCGGAGTTCATAAAAACGAGTTGAGACACTCTTCTTGAAATTTTAGAAACCGGTCTAAAATTCCATTAAATTAGGAGACAGATTTGTAATGATCTCAACAGATCTTCAGAAAATAGCATATCAGTCACAACAAAAAAACATTAATAAATCCGTGTCTATCCGCGTGCTATTAGATAAAAACAAGGACACGGCGAGTATTATCACCTTGTAACCTTGTGGAAATCGACAAAACAAGAGGAAAAGCTATATGAGCAAAATAGCTAAGCAAAAGAAACCAACTGCTGATGAGATTGCTGAAATGGCAATG
>CAMYJP010000401.1 GCA_947258675.1 uncultured Desulfobulbaceae bacterium
CTCTACGATCCCGTCACCGGCGAGTTTGCGCGGGCTAGCACCCAAGGGTACCGCGCCGATGAGACGCGGCCGTCTACTATCCGTCGTAGAGGGGTGGCGCACACAATCGTTGAGACCGGTCAACCGATACTCATCCCTGATACCCTAGCCTATGCTGATATCAACCCCATGGTGGGGGTGAATCAAAAAATGCGTGAAATGGATGTGCCGGTTGACGCGATGACCATTGACTGCCTGAAAAGCGGCAAACGGATTATCCTGATTTTGCATGATCACCACCCTGATATTATCCGGTATCAATTTTCGTTTAAAGATCAGGATCCGGATGATGATATTTTTCAACTTCTCTTATGGGCCCTGAATTCTCTTGAAAGTGCAAAGTCACCGCTTCAGACCGCTGCTCTATTCAACCTGAGGTTAATGGAGCTCGCCGGCTATCGTCCTGAACTCGAGCAATGCGGAAGCTGTAATAAACAAATAGACTCCGGGCAAAATTATATCATTCATCCAGCAAGTGGCGCTCTCCTCTGCATGAAGTGTTCTAAAGAACAAGGCTTTGGCCAGGCAACTGCTTTTTCGCTGCAGACCATTAAATTCATGCAGAAAGGCCAGCGCTCAATACTTGAGCGTCTTGACCGTTTGCATCTGCCGCCAAAAGTCATTCATGAAGCACTTCACCTCCTCTATAAGTACACCAGGCATCTGCTCCAGCAGGATATTCATTCCTATAAGAGTGTTTTGTCCCTCTCCCGGTCAAATCATCTGAGAGAATCAGCAGCAAGGAAAAAAGGATAGGCTGGTCACACCCCGGGCTTTTTTTTATCCAGATGATCCAGATAGATAATCTCGCCACTGTACTCTGTAATGGGGCGGCCGTCTTCCAGGGTCATCACCAGGCCGCCGTCATCATCGATTCTGTTGACAACAGCGCGATACTGAGGCTCTTCCTGAACGTTAAAACCGTAGATGACCTTTTTCCCTACCGTGTCTGAGAGGTTCATCCAGACCTCCTGAAGCGCCATTGAACCTGGATGAGTTCCATTTTGCTTGAGATGCAACGCTTCTTGCATTCGTAACAGTCCAAGAGACCAGGCAAGGTGAGCCAACAGCCTCTCGCCGAATGTTTCAATGTTTTGTGTCGTTCCAGTCTGCATCCTGATGGAGGTGGCGATCTCTGCAATCTCTTCTGGAAACTCACTGTTGTTGATATTGATACCAATGCCGATCAGATGATACCTGGAGTCCGGCAGCAGGCCGTTGACGGTCTCGCTCAAGATGCCAGCGATTTTCAATCCGTTTACATGGATGTCATTCACCCATTTTATCGCTGCCGGGACATGATACATCTGTATTGTCCGGCAACAGGCAACGCCGATGCAAAATGGCAGGAGCCGACTGAAATTCGAGAGCAGGGTGTCGGCAAGGGCCACAGCCAGCCAGAGACCGCCTTTAGGGGCATGCCAATACCTGCCGAATCGTCCACAACCATCGCTCAGACTAGAGGCAAGCACGACAGTTCCATCATCCAGAACCGTATTTTCCCCCTCGGCCAGGAGAATCAGCTCGCGCAAACGGTCCATACACCGGCCAAGTTTTTGATGATGCTCAATCCTGGAACCCACCACTGAGCCGAAACGGATTATCTTGTCTCTGTCAACGGTGGCAAAGCCTGTTTGATATCGATCAAATTCGGTTGACTTAAGCCTGGCCAGTATGGAGGAATGGGAGAGTGTCACAACAGATATACGATTCCCGGAACCTTGCCTGATTGGCAAGAGGAGAGAATGGGTGGATAAAACTTTACCCGTATTATTCCCACTCAGCCTTTACCCTGGTGATGATCTTCTGGATCAAGGGTAATTTTTCTTTGGCACAAATGCCAAGGAGCGGCGTACCCTGATCTATGCTTTCTCCAGGTTTGAAATAGACGGAATGGATTATGCCGGGCTCCCCCGTATAATAGACTGGAGTATCCCTTTTCATCAGCGACATAGTGAGGATCTCATCACCTGGCTTGATAAACACTGATTTGGCGCCCTTGGATTCAATCTGGGATTGAATGTCCAGGGCAAAATAATATTTTGCCCGCTCCGGTGCTTCAAACAGGGATAGCACCTCTTGCAGAATGGATTCAATGATTTCTTTTTTCTTCAGGGGATGACGAATCGTCAACAGTTTTTCACCAGATTCGACAAATTGGCCATCCAGTTCAGTCCGCAGCTCGGAAATGGTTCCATTAGTCCCAGAAGTGACTCTTTTGGTGTTTCGCTCCCGGACAATTTCGTAGAGACCGGTTCCGGGGACATGATTCCACTCACCGGTAACTCCGTCCACCTCGTCATTTTTTCCGACCAGAAAACGAACCGTACCCGCATGTATGGCGTGCATATCGACATAATCATAGGGGTCTGATTTATAACGACTGATTATTTCATCAAAATGAATATCTTGAGACACAACTATCCTGTTTTTTTAAGTAACTGTAATTTAGAATGCGACCGGGAACTCAGTGGGCGCTGCTGCCGTGACCTGCCTCTTCTCCTTCAGCGGGACCATGGCCGGTAGCCGCAGAACGATGCACGGTAATAAACGATTTTTCGACAAGCTCCAGATCTTTAATATCACATTTAATAGCTTTTGCTTTTGTATGGATGTATCGCTTATCGACAGAGGTATACTTTTTGCTTGTTCCAGCCGGGATGACGGGATTGATGACCCAAAGCTCCTGATCAAGATAACGGCCTTTTTCATCGGTGAATTCGCACGGGACCGTAATATTCTGCACATCCTGATCAGAACCGTTTTGGACGCTGAATTCCGCTT
>CAMYJP010000402.1 GCA_947258675.1 uncultured Desulfobulbaceae bacterium
ACAGAAAAAATAAGAAAATAACTGCCAAAGCTTAACATGGGGATATTAAGATCTTCCCCCTTATTGATTGTCCATCCACTGCAGATCAAGAAAAAACCACTGAAGATAAACCAGATAAAATCAAAAACATAAAGAAGGGAAAAGCGGCCAGTCGTACAATTGCGATTTGTTTATAATGGTTTCATTATATTAATTCTTGAGTGTAATAACTGCCTTTACCAGTTGAGAAATCTTTTTTATCGCATAGAAAGGTAAAGAAACAATTGGCAGTGTCTTATTAAAATAAAGCTGAGAAATTCTTATGCCAGCAGGTAAACGATATTTCTCAAGATAGATATGCATACTTCGCAACGTGCCTGTTTTACCTGCCTTAACTTCAATTGGCAAAGCAGATGAACAGCATCGAATAACATAGTCGATTTCGGCACTGCTGTTTCGTGCCTCGCGCGCCCAATAAAATAGTGAAGGGGCCTGGAGATGATCCCGATAAGCAAGCAGCTCCTGGGCTGTGAACTGCTCAGCTACAGCTCCTTCATTAATTTTCATAAAACTATCATCGTCATAAAGAATCATTTCAATGCTTAAACCACAAATATTCTGCATCAAACCAGTATCCAGAAAAATTGTTTTAAAATGCCTTTCTTTGGCATTAGCTTCAAGAGGCAGTCCTTCTCCACTTGTCTGCATAATACGATAAACAACGCCTGCTTTTTCCAGAAGCTCCAATGCCTCTTTTAAATCACGTGACTGCATACTGCTATCTACATGCGAGTACTTAAACTTTTTCCCAATCATTTTAGGAACAGCAAAAAATACCTTTTGAAGATATTTATGCTTTACTTTATTGGCATATTTACCGAAATCGTCACGATAAGTTTGAATAATTATTGATTGAATTTGTAAACATTTATCCAGGTTTGCGGTAGACGCATATTCTGCAACAACTGCAGGCATTCCGCCTACAATAGAATATTTTTTCACAAGTGAGGTAATATGCTGGTTGACAGGAAGAGAGGGCAGATTATCCCAGGTTAAAGTTTCAATCGTTTTTCTGGCCCTGCTTTCTCCCACTGCATCAAGAAATTCTAAGAAAGAAAGAGGTTTCATATACAGGTACTGGACCCTGCCCACAGGCATCCTGAAATCTTTCTGAGAAATAACAAACTCTAACAATGAGCCTGCACCGATAACATGCAGTTCGGGCATCTGTTCATAAAAATATCGCAATGCACTAATTGCAGTTGGACATTCCTGTATTTCATCTAAAAACAGCAGTGTTTTCCCCGGAGTGATATCTGATTTTGAAAGAATCGAGAGGGTTTCAATTATTTTTTTTGGCTCAAGTGTTTCGAAACAGGTTTTATATTGAGGCTTCTGCTCAAAATTAACTTCCACTAAATTATTAAATTTATTTTCCCCGAACTTTATAACAGAATATGACTTTCCCACTTGCCTGGCGCCACGCACCAGAAGAGGATACCTGTGTTCTTCTTTTTTCCAGGTTTCTAAAGTTACTTCAATATCTCTCTTCATGCTGCCTCCATAATTTATTTTCAACTATTCACATACATTTCTTAGACTTTCAGAAAGCATAAATTATATATGCATAAAATACAAGGCTATTCTAATCTAATACTGCTCATTTAACAAGGTTATTCCAGGCATATAAGATTGCCTATATTTCCAAACTGTCTGGAACTCAGAAGCATTATAATCACCGGCTTATTAATACATTCCTTTAAATTATTGAAATAATAATGTTTTTTCATTGCAACGACTAATGTAACCTAAAGGATCATAAAAGTCATTTAAACACTTTCTTTATTAAAAGGGATGCAGGATCGGGAGGAGCATCAATAATGACGATTGAGGAGGTTTTCTTGCCTAGTTCGAAAATTGTTAATAGTCACATGTAATTTTTGATGTTTTGCTAATTAAATTATTGACTTTGAATTAGCAAAGACATATACTTGTGTTGTGATTAAGCGTCAGCTACAGAAAAAATGTATTGAGTTTTCTAAGCAATATCCTGTCGTTACAATTACCGGCCCCCGGCAGTCAGGAAAAACAACTCTGGCAAAAGTATGCTTTCCTAAAATGCCATACGTTAATTTAGAAGAACCGGACAAACGTAATCTTGCTATTGAAGACCCTCGCAGCTTTCTCAGCACTTATCCTGACGGAGCAATTCTGGACGAGATCCAAAGGTCACCTGAGTTGCCTTCCTATATTCAATCCATTGTCGATTCATCTGAAATGAACGGGCTGTTCATTCTTACAGGAAGTCAACAGCTTGAGATTTCTCACTCCGTCAGCCAGTCGCTTGCGGGACGATCGGCATTAATTAAACTCCTCCCATTTAATCTTGCAGAGCTTGAACGTGCAGGGAAATTACCTCTGCTTGATAATCTTCTGTTGCAGGGATTTTATCCCCGGATTTATAAGGAGCGGTTAAACGCCCGTTCTTTTTATATGAATTATTTCGACACCGACGGCCAAAGAGATCTGCGCCAGCTCAGTCAGATAGATAATCTTCACTTATTTGATAAATTTGTCAGGGTACTCGCCTCCCGTATCGGACAATTATTGAATTACAATAGCATGGCAAATGATATTGGCGTATCACAGCCTACAATCCGGAAATGGATCTCGCTTTTAGAGGCAAGTTATATTGCTTTTCTTTTACCACCATTTTTTCGCAACATTGGCAAGCGTCTTATTAAAACACCAAAAGTCTATTTCTACGATGTAGGACTTGCAACCTATCTGCTCGGAATTGAAAATATCAGACAACTAAAATCGCACCCTCTGAGAGGGAATATA
>CAMYJP010000403.1 GCA_947258675.1 uncultured Desulfobulbaceae bacterium
GCTAGGTATGGATCTAAGTGGTGAGAAGATTGCCGTTACTCTTGAGGCGATTGAGAAGGAAGTGGAAAGAAAATCAGAGGACATGCTGATTGTCCATCCGCCGAGCTTCCGAGTTGATATTGAGCGTGAAATCGACTTGGTGGAAGAGGTTGCGCGACTGATCGGATTTAGTGAAATTCCCACTGCTCTGCCCAAGGTGGTTATGAATTTCCCGGAACAGGAGCCAAGCCGAGTTTTATGCCAGAGACTTGCCGGTATCATGACTTCACTTGGATATATGGAATCCATCAACTACAGCTTTACGAGCATACGACATTTTGATCAACTCAGACTTCCCGAAAACGATGCGTTGCGCAGCGCGGTACAACTCATGAACCCGCTTACCGAAGATCAGGGTATTATGCGAACCACGCTGCTTCCCGGCATCCTGGAAAATGTGCAAAGAAATGTAAATTATCAGAACCATGATATTGCTCTGTTTGAGATTGGCAAAGTTTTTGCCCCTCATAGTGACAAACCGCAAGGTTCCCAACCGGTCGAAAAGACACATATTGCCGGTGTTACATCTGGACGGAGAATGCCGAACTCGTCATTATTGCATTTCGGTGAAATTCCAACAGATCTTCATGATGCGAAAGGGAGTGTTGAAACCATCATCCGGGAATTGCGGTTGCAGGGTATCAGCCTTGATCCCGGCGGCCAAAATGAAATGCCCACATATATGCAAGCTGAGGAAACGTTGATTGCTAAATGGAATGACAATGTACTCGGCTTCCTGGGGAAAATCAGGCCGGATGTCTTGAAACTGTTTGGTATTAAACAGGATGTATTCTTCTTTGATCTGGATTTGGATGAAATCCTGCTGATCAAACCCACAGAAAGACAATTCAAATCCTTGCCCAGATATCCTGCTGTCAAGTGGGATATTGCCGTGCTGGTACCGGAAAATGATCCTGTGGGTCCCCTTCTTGAAGCTATTAGAACAAGTAACCAATCCCTGGTGGAGTATGTTGAAATTTTCGATATATATCGCGGCAAACCAATTGCAGCAGGCTATAAGAGCGTTGCCATATCCATAACCTATCGCAGTGAAAACCAGACTCTAGATGACAAAACCGTTGACAAGGTGCATCAGAAAATCATCAAGATGATCACCACAAAATTCAATGCACGATTACGTGAGGCACATGAGGAATAATGAAAAGATCAAATGTTACGCGTAAAGAACTGGCCAAGGCGATTAATGAGAAAATGGGGTTTTCCCAGCGAAGTTCCGAGGATCTCGTTAAGAATGTATTTGCTACCATGAAAGAGAGCCTGATCCATGGAGAATCCATCAAGCTCGTACATTTTGGCACCTTGACTGTACGGAAAAAAACGCCTAGAATAGGACGCAATCCCCGCACCGGCGAAACCATGGAAATATCAAAAAGACAAATGGCTAATTTTAAACCCAGTAAAGGGTTGCGGGAAAAGATAAATACAAGCCAGGATAAGTGAATAAGTCAAAAGCCAGAGGTTCAGAGACGAGAGAACAGGAATTACCCGGCAGCACCGGATCAGATCATGAACTTCCTGAAATCCCTGACAAGCTTTACTTCAAGATCGGTGAAGTGAGCAATATCACGGGAGTGGAAACTCATGTGCTGCGCTACTGGGAATCTGAGATAAAGGTTATCAAGCCTCAGCGTGCCGCTTCCAAACAGCGGTTATATCGACGGCCCGACATAGAAAATATCCTGATCATTAAAAGATTAATTCATCAGGATGGATACACCCTGACCGGTGTTCGAAAGTTTTTTGCCGCTCAAAAAAAGAAGGGCAAAGGAGAAAAAGTCAAACCGGCAAAACAGGCAAAACCCCATACAACCAAGGCGCGGAAGTTCTGCAAGGAGATGAAATCAAGTCTTGAGGAGATAAAAAAGATGCTCGAGACAAAAAGGATAATTTAGTCCGACGGAGTTGGATAAGACCCCTGCAGTTCAAACAGCCCATTTATTACTGGAGGCACTCACCAATCGCACACTTTTGAGTCAATACTCCATACACAAGGTCTAATAACAAGCACAGATAAGGTCGGGACGTAGCGCAGTCTGGTAGCGCACCTGAATGGGGTTCAGGGGGCCGGAGGTTCAAATCCTCTCGTCCCGACCAGTAAAATCAAGGGGTTAGCCGATATCGGTTAGCCCATTTTTTGTGTTTTCCAAAAATGTTGTCAGGTTTGCATGACCATCGCACACATGATAAATAAAACTAATAAGGGTTGAGTTTATAATTTTGGCAACACATTTAAATGAAAAGCTTATTAGTCGATTCTAAATATTGAGCCAGAATGTCAATTTTTATCCTGTAAAAAAAATATTGGATTTCCATAGTGTTGACTGATAAGATTTATACATGGAAAAAGAACCCATGAATTTTACAAGTAGACAGATTTGTGACATGAAAACCGCTCTCTACGTTTCATGGTGGTAAGAGTGGAGGATTAAAGATAAGTGTCAAAAATGAACTCTCAATTAGAGCTGATAAGGAAAGTTGCTGAAAAAGAAAAGATAGCTTTCAGGAAACACTGTATCCTCCGGATGTATGAAAGGAGAATTCGAGCAGATGAAGTGAAGGAGGTCCTGACCTCAGGTGAAATAATCGAATCCTATCCAGACGACAAGCCCCTCCCAAGCCTTTTGCTCTTGGGATATACATCAAAGGAAAGAAACGTTCATGCTGTTGTTGCAGTTGACAAGGATGAGCCCATGCTGTGGGTTATAACAGTTTATGTGCCAAGCACAGATGAATGGGACGAAGAATTCAGAAAGAG
>CAMYJP010000404.1 GCA_947258675.1 uncultured Desulfobulbaceae bacterium
GCTGAATAGGAATACCCGCGGCCGGGGGCGAAGCGATTGTGCCTGCTGGTGGTGTTATGGCCAAGACCTGAACTGTGAGAGATTACGTGACGTGGCGTGATGGCATCTCGGTACTCGGAAGGGGGGAGCCAGGGTTCAGGCAGATAGGAGTTCAGAGGCTCGTCGAGCGAAAGCACGCCCTGATCGACCAGCCGCAGTGCTATATACGCCGTCACTACCTTGCTATTAGAGGCCATCTCGAACAGAGTTTCCGGTGTGACTGGCTGACGGGTGAGTGCATTGGCAACTCCAAAACCCTCCGTCCAGACCACTTCTCCGTCCCGGATGAGGGCAATGGTAACGCCGGGTATGTTCTGCTCGCGCATATACTTAGGGGTATAGCTCTCAAGATCAACAATGACGGCGTCCACAGACTCCGACTGTCGCAATGGTGGCTCTTGCTCAGATGGAGTTGCTGCAAGTGTTGCGTGATGGCGGTACGCCGCCATTCCCAGGATAATGGCAAACGAGGCTAACGAGGAAAGGATTTTAGATTTCATCTGTTTTTTCCTCTACTATCCGATGATGCTAATTCACACTAGTGCCGCCGTTTAACTATGATGATACTGCCAGCATATACCGGGTAAATCGGGTGTTATAATGGCAGTATATCCCCGGACTATTTTATTTCTAGCAGATAGCAACACCTCGGCCTTGAAATCTGGGAATGATGATATCACAACTTTTTTACGGCCTCTAAAAGTGCATAGATGTTGGAGAGATATCACATCATTTTGAATTCTGAAAAAAGCTGTGCGAAGAAATAAAGAACCGTGAAAACGCCATTTCTAACGGTTGGTACAATAGCCCAATTTTTTGATATATTTTTTAAAATTTTATGTCACGCATCTATTTAATATTTGACTTCCAAAGGATTGGCTTTGGATATTATTTCTGATTTTTAGGTATTCGAGCATCAATAATTCTCGATAAAATCTTGACAAAACCGGAGTCAAAAAAATTAGCGGTCAAGCCACATTTCTGACAATCTTCCCTCAAAGACAACAGAGCGAATTTGCACATGTAGAGATGAATGATTGCTCCTTTAACGGTGGTTTCTTGCTTTTTCATTACCGATACAATGCAATCAATAACATTAACTTGATGGACAATAACTGTATCCCAGTAAGGAATTACAACAATTAACTGGTTGCCAAAGCCTGATGCGGCATAAGTGCCTTCAGGAATCCCTATTTCACGTGATTTATTATCTACTGGCACCCACCATAAATAACCGTGACCGCTGCGCAACAGTTTTTTTCCAGTAATTGTGTAATCATCTGTAATTCGGTCAATCCATTCTTCGGGAATAATTTGTTTACCGTTCCATTTTCCTTTATTCAGGTATAGCTGGCCAAATTTGGCAAGGTCACGAGCCGACATCTTAAAACCTGCTTTTCGATGTACTGAAAGCCTTTCGTTGGCACTATAAAAAACGGAATTTTCATTGAAGTCCTGCATCTCAAGTGGTTCAGCAATCCCCTTTTTAAACGCCTCATAAATTGTTAGGCCAGTTTCTTGTTCAAAAATGGTTGTTAGAGCATTGTAGTCCCAGTTATTGTAAGCCCAAACAGTTCCCGGAGGATTTGGTTTGCGCCCCAAACGTTTGTCTTTATCTCTTTCCATTAAACCACCCTCTGCTGCTGCAGGGTGATTGATTCCAGATGTACTTTTGATAAGGTATAAGACTTTTGCCTGCTGTTGTAATGGTGTTAAAGTATTTGGTTTATCATTGATTCCAAGCTCTGCCAAAGTTGTCTCAAGATTGATTTGGTTCGGGCCTGTGCCAACATGTTGACCGACAATTGCGCTTAACAAGGCTTTTCGTGCCGAATGCAGGCGAAGTGGCTTGTCAAGTTCTCCCATAGATTTGACGACTTCACCATTTGTGGCCACTATTAAGTTCTCGGAACCCAGGTCGCATGCGAATTGGAAAGCTTCATCAAGTTTTTCCGTATCCCACACTGGATTGACTTCTGTTCTGGCTAAGTTACAATCTGTTTCGTTCCTGCTATATGTTGCACAACCATTAATAATAAAGGCAGTAGCTATTAGCCACACAACATGTTTCAAAATCCTCATTTTTAATCTACCCTTTTTTGGAAATCCAGAATGGTCTTCTCAGCAAGGTTCTTATTTGCTCAGATTTCTAAATGAAACGTGGTTTTGAAATTTGTTATTAAATGGCAGTAAGACACAAAAAAAATAGTTTGCTAAGATTGCTATAGTTTGCCCAAAAACCAAATATAACGCAAGTACCGATACATTGAGAATATCCGTAATCCGGCAAAATTAATGATATGCTCTAAATTAACCCCAAATTTGACGGAGTTCCGACTACATATACCTTGCCAGAGTCCCAACTATCAGAATTTATTTATTTTTGTCATATATGATCCGTATATCTCACGGATTTTGCCGGTCGATATTTTTGTTTTCATAGCAGAAACATGAAATTTATATCGCCGAGCAGTCATAATGGATATCATAAACTTTTTATGCCTTTCAAAATTCCAGCTTTGTTGGAGAGTACCAGAGTAATCTGCAATTTAGAATTGGTAATTTTATTAAAGATATCTAGCCGCGATCACTGTCTAAATCGTCCCTCTATACATCATTCATCTTTTGAAAATCCAAAAATCGCTGACTGTATTTTTTTGATGCTCTCAATTGATATTGTATTAAGATTCATATAAAATCTAAGTTTAGGTATTTTCTTTTGGTATTCTCTTGCATCTTCTTCTGACCAGAAGAAAAATGACTTTCGTCAGAAGTATTCATTAAGGCTACGCAAAACATTGGCTCGGAACCTTCATCCACGTTTGTAATATTGAGATTGCTGTCAAGTTCGATCTTGATCGGTCTTCCGCTGCTAGCGCATTCCGAATTAACAGTAAAAAATAATTCCTCATTTCGTAATCTCCCATACACGAAGGGAGTCGCAATGGCGTCTACCGCTCAGGCTGCGAAAAATTGTTCACCCGTGCTAACGGTCATTTTGTGACCTGTATCTTCAAAAGCAAGCGGATAAGCCCAGTTGATACCTTGATTATCGCTTCGATAACAAAATGTTTTCATCGCTTCGAGTTTTTCAACAATATCTTTTACCTGCCTTAACGACATGTTGAGTTTTTCTCCTATAAATTTTGTCGTTATCGGTTCATCAGCAACAGCCATTTCCTTCACAACAAAGTGATGAACCTTCCTTTCTTCCTTCGATAAAAGATCTGCTGTTCAAGGTAAAGTCGATGTTGCGCAGTTTCACCTCAACCGGATTGCGGTCATGGTCGTGGCCATTTTCACAGGCATCGATGATGTCGGACAGCACAAGACCGATGGCCACCCCTGAAATGCCGGCGCCGATGATGATGGCGTCAAATGTTCTGGTCATAAGGCAAAATCTCCCTTTTTTGATTGGACATAAATACCCACGCATAGCAGAGGGTCTGCGTTTGCGGAATCAATGTGGACAGCCGCTCGAGAAAATTGTCACGATCAAAATCGTCTCTGAAAATCACCCG
>CAMYJP010000405.1 GCA_947258675.1 uncultured Desulfobulbaceae bacterium
TGAACGCTCCCAGGGGATTTGTACCTCCGCCGAAGTGGTATTCAATGTTCAGGGCTGTTCTCTCTTTAGAGATCCTTCACAATATAATGGTCACTTTGAAGTACTTAAAACATGGATTTCCAGAGACTACCTTTGGAACACTGTCAGGCAAATGGGGGGAGCTTATGGCTGCTTCGTCCAGTTTAATCATATCACCGGTAACATAGGTTTTGTCAGTTACCGTGATCCCCACGTTTCCAAAACATTTGCAGCCTATGACGATTTACCGAAACATATTGCTAAGCTCAATATTTCCAGCCAGGTGCTGGATCAACTGATAATCGGCACGTATGGAGGACTTGTACCCCACCAGTCGCCTGCTGCAAAAGGCGCAATAGCCAGAAATGAATATCTTTCAGGTATCACAAAAGATTTTAAATTGCAGAGGATTGATGACGTTCTGAATACTTCGCTTGATTCAATTAAATCTTTTGCCCCAATGTTTCAAAACCTGCATGAAGATTGTTACCGGGCAACTATTGGAAACGAAGAAAAAATACGTTCGTCATCAAAACTTTTCAATGATATAATAGACATATAATAATAACATCGTTTTAAACTGTCTTTTCAGGTACCCATCAATAACCGATTATCGGACAAGATATGCTGCTGTATCACATTTCAATCCAATCCTCATACCTTGAGAATATTGTGTCTTTCTTAAATCCTTTGTCATCATGTTCCGGATAATCAACCATGTAATGAAGACCTCTCGATTCTTTTCTGTACTCTGCGCTTTTGATAATGAGTTCCGCAATAACAGCGATGTTCCGTAATTCAATCAAATCGGGTGTAAGCAAAAAATCATGGAAATGTTCACGAATCTCCTCAAGAATTGGATGAATTCGTCGTTGGACCAGCTTTAGCCTTGTTTCTCTTCGAACAATTCCTACATAGTTCCACATGAGCCTTCGAATTTGATCCCAGTTATGGCTGATGAGTACATTTTCCTCTATCGAACGTGCCTTACCTACCCGCCAGCCCTGGATTTCCTGGAATCGCAACTTGACTATTTCAGACCAATTATCTTGAAACCATATTCCTGCACGGTGAGCAAATACCACCGCCTCAAGCAGTGAATTACTTGCAAGACGGTTAGCTCCGTGCAAACCTGTACATGCTGTTTCACCTAACGCAAATAACCCTTTGATAGATGTACTTCCCCATTCATCTACAAGAACACCTCCACACATATAATGTGCAGCAGGCACCACCGGTATCGGTTCTTTGGTTATATCAACCCCGTAACGTTTACAGGTGGAATATATTGTGGGAAATCTTGTTTGAATAAAGTCAGGATCTCGGTGTGTAATATCCAGGTAAACGCAATCGGCCCCGCTTTCTTTCATTTCAGCATCTATTCCACGGGCCACTGCGTCACGTGTTGCAAGATCCCCGCGATTGTCATATTTCTTCATAAAAGGGGCGCCATGATCGTTGATGAGTATGCCCCCCTCCCCTCGAACCGCTTCCGAGATCAAGAAATTTTTTGCCAACGGATTAAAAAAACAGGTCGGGTGAAACTGAACAAATTCCAGGTTTGCGACTTTAGCACCCGCACGAAAGGCCATTGCCACTCCGTCTCCCGTAGCGATATCCGGGTTAGTTGTATACAGATACACTTTACCGCAACCGCCCGTACACAAGACAGTCATCCGAGCCTGCCGTACTTCAACTTCTCCGCTTATCCGGTTGAGGACATACGCCCCTAAACATCTTTCCTCACCCTGTTCTCCTTCTACTTTTGAGTGGACAAGTAAGTCTATAGCAAGATGGTCTTCAAGGACCTCGATGGACTCGTGCCTTTCAACCTGCTCAATTAACGCTCGTTCAATTTCCCTACCTGTCAGGTCCATCGAGTGCGCCACCCTTCTGCTAGTGTGCCCACCTTCCATTCCGAGATCCAAGCCTTTACCATCTCTACCTGTTTGGAACCTTACCCCCAGATCAATCAACTCTTTAACCCTGCCCGGCCCTTCCTCAACCACCATGCGCACGACACTTTCATCACAAAGTCCATCACCGGAAAGAAGGGTATCTTTAACATGTGAATCAAGGGAATCATCATCTGACAGCACCGCCGCTATTCCCCCTTGAGCAAGGTTTGTTGCCGTATCAACTCTTGCTTTTTTCGTTATCACCGTCACCTTTGCAAAGGATGCCACCTTAAGGGCAAAAGAAAGGCCAGCAATACCACTACCAACCACCAACACATCGGTTGTACGCATATCCCCACCCAAAACCTGATTTTTTTTAAATGTTTCACGTGAAACATCGAAAAACTGTTCACCTGATGCACAGAGTATAGTATACTTTTTTCAAAACAAGCAACAAGAGAAGGAGAGTCATGACAAAGAAACTCAAGGCCAAGGTCATCGCCCTTGCGAACCAGAAGGGTGGTGTAGGTAAGACTACCACTGCTCTTAATCTGGCTGCTGCCCTGGCATCCAAAAGCAAAAAGGTGCTTCTGGTCGATTCGGATCCCCAGGGTAACTCTTCAAGTGGAGTAGGAGTATTTCACACGGAAAAGGGTAAGCAATTATACCATTGCTTCATGGGGGAGGCATCGACAGAACAATGTATCCACCCCTGCTCCCTCAAAACCCTTCATGTTCTCCCATCATATATTGATCTTGTCGGGGTCGAGGTTGAACTTATATCACTGAAAGATCGAGAAAAAAAGCTCCTCCAGCTCCTCCGTCCCATACGTGACCGGTACCATTATATAATTATTGACTGT
>CAMYJP010000406.1 GCA_947258675.1 uncultured Desulfobulbaceae bacterium
AATACCGAAAGGAGGTAAATCATGAACGTTTCACAAGCTTCAAAAATTTGGCTGGAATATCACCGAGCCCATTCAAAACACAATACCGTCCGGGCTTACGAATTTACCATTGAAAAGTTTAACCAGAATTTTGCAAATCTTAACCTTAACAAGGTATCGCCGGATGATATATTGGATTTCATGGCGAAATTCACCGAGGGGCGAAAACCCCAGACAAAACGGATTCGTTTTTCCCACCTGACCGCCTTTTTCAATTTTATGAGAAATAACTTCGATAACGAGTTCAAAAATCCATGTGATTCCCCGATGCTGCGTAAACTGTTCAGGCCAAAAACAAATGTTCACTGGGACAATATTGAAAAAGACACCGTCGACGAAATCATTTTCAGGACCAACAATGTTCGCAACCGGCTGATGCTGGAACTGATGGCACGGGGTGGGATGAGAGTCAGTGAGGTCCTGAAGTTAACACCCAGTGATATTCTTGACCGGAAATTGATCTTAAAAGATACGAAAAGCGGCAAAGAGCAAGAGTTGATTTTTATTCCGCAAAAGGTCGCCGACCGCCTAAAAGAATATGTTCGTGTCCAGAAAATTGCACCGAAGCAGATGATTTTTCCGATTTGTTATGGAGCAGCCAGAGCTATGGTGGGAAAAGCCGGCAAATTGGTTGGAATACGATTACGGCCCCACGACCTGCGACGTCATGCGGCAACATTCGCATCCCGTTCAAATGTTCCTTTAGAGATAATTTCAAAAATAATTTTACGGCATTCGAGCCTTAAAACTACCGAAATTTATCTGGGAAAGGTCAGTGATACCGAAGCTATAAGATGGATTGAAAACCTTTATGCATAAAAATTATAAGGGTGAATCCTGCCAATGCGGATTCACCCTCTGAATCAAGATAACAATTGGAAATCATAAAAATTCGGGTACTTATAGGGTTAATATAAATAGCAGAAAGCAAAACCTGGGCTATAAGAATCGGAAATGTTGATATCACAGGTTTTTTAGGCCATTAAAATTCGCGATAACTGCATGTTTCACTGGCACGGTGGAGCCGCCTTAGGGTGAAAACGGATGTTATATACCGCATTTAACCTCTGAAATGTATTAACTTTTTGAGGGAGTTAAAGGGTCAACGGCTATGTTAACATATCTATAAATCACATCTCCTTCACGAATATCTTCAGGTATATCCAATACATTTTTCGAAACTATTACCAGATAACGATAACCCGCAAGCTCAAATCCTGATAGAATTCCAGCTGAATATCTTTTTGCTTGTTTTAATGCTTGCGAAATTTTTTCATCGAATTCTTTTTTGGGCTCTTTAACGACTTTCCATTCTGTTAGGACCATTGCCTCGGCAGTGTTTTCTACTTGTGTAAAATTCCTAATTGGCTCGCCTAAAATTAAGTCCGTTTTTTCACCCTCAGCTGAGGCCTTAAAGGCCCAAATTCCATGAAGAAGCAAATGAGCAGCCCCCAGCTTTTCACAACTTGTTTCACCCACATCATACGCACTCTTCCATTTTTTCCGAATACTATTATCAGCAATTATACTCCTACTCAGATGAGAAAACGCTCTTTCGGTTAGCCTGCGGGTCAGAGATGAAATATCCGATAGTTGAAATGTAAATTCGGTTTGGAATGATAGTAAGTTCGTCAGCACGGCTTGCAACCGTGGGTAGTCTCCTGGGTTATCAGCCAGAAATAGATTCTTCTTGTTTTCGATAAATCTTTCTGCACAGTCAGCAGCGGTTATTGGGAGATGAGTTCTTGAATCTTCAAGAAATTGTTCTATCAATCTGAAAATGTCCTGAGCCTGCGGCAGCAGTTCTTTCTTTATTGAACCGTAAGGGTCTGAGGACTTGTTGCTCCAAAATTTAAGAAAAAGTTGTCCTGCTGTGGAAAGACCAGATATTCTATCAGAAATCGCTTTCCATTCAGTTCGCCAATTCAAACCGATCCTCCTTTAAGATTATTATCTTTACCATCTTCCAAGTATAACGGCTCGGCTCCAAGGCGGAGGCGCGCTACCGCCGGAGTCCTGCGCAGTCGATTGTTAAATTTACGAATTGATGATGCCAGCTAATTCTTTTTGAGACTCTGTTACATTAACAGATGTACCATCATTAAAAATGATCTTTGAGGTGCCTACTTCATCTTCATTTACATCTTCGATTTTATTCACATTGTCAGCATTGATTTGAATTTTTTCATCATCATCTTTGCCTAACATAGCTCCTCCAGCTTCAGTTACTTCAACCATTTTTGCCATTTTATCATGCTCCATTTTTGTAAATTTAATGGTTAGGGATGACCTGCAGGCAGAAGGAAAAACTAACCAGAATGGCCTTTTACAAAAACCCCAACGGTTCTTCCTGTCATCCCGTGTTAGAAGCCTCTCTCATAGCCTCAAGATAAAGTCTATGCGGTTTGAATTGGTATCCGTCTTTAAATTTTATGTGTTATCTTACCATGAAAACTGAATGCGTTAAGTTTCACATAAATTGAGTTTTAAACTTTTGGAAAGATTGTGATATTTACTAGTTTAGATTCCGATTTTAGCCTTTAAGATATTTCATGTAGCTTGCCAATATATGAAAATACGTAATAATTAATATATGTTATGGATATCTCAATAAAACCAAGGTGCCCTCTGCTTCACATAGATAGCAGTTATGTTGCTATTTTAGTTATGTTGTGCATTTTTATGTCTTTTCTTTCAATAAACTAAAAGCTAATATGTATTTACTTTGGATTTAGT
>CAMYJP010000407.1 GCA_947258675.1 uncultured Desulfobulbaceae bacterium
AGACGCAAAAGACCTCAATGTCCAAGACCATGAGATGGTGCGGGTCGTTTCGCGACGCGGCTCCATCGAGGTCAAGGTGAAAATAACCGACCGTTCACAGGAGGGTATGGTTTTTCTCGCTTTCCATCATCGGAAGGCACTCACCAATATTCTCACATCGGGATTCAGGGACCCCATCACCGGGACGCCGGAATATAAATTCAGCGCCGTGAGAATTGAAAAGATTCAAAATTGTACTAATTGAAAATTTTGATAGATTATTTTTGCTTGCCGAATTCCTTTTTATATCTTTACTCCTGATCCTGGCCGTTCTTATCGTCGGTAAAAATGAGGGCCGCGCCTTCAATCAGGGCGCCAGCTACTTTTTTCCTTGCCGAGGCCAGAAGTCGCTGCACCGTGCCTCGGGAGACCCCCATTTTTTCACCGGCCTGTTCCTGGGAAAGTCCTTCCAGGTCACAGAGCCGCAACGCCTCAAGTTCATCCTGAAGTATCCTGATCTGTTCCAGCCTGGGCAGGGGAATGCCGGTGGGTTTAAACGCCTTTCCCCGCATCTTACACTCGCAATGTCGGTGTTTCTTGGGCCTTGGCAAAAAGATCCTCCTTTCTTGTAGAATTCATTGGAATATATACGCTGTCTTCTCTTTAGTTGAATTTTGTGCATATGTCAAAAATAATTCTTGACAGAATGGAGCCAGGGTGTATTTTGTGCATATGCTCATAACGGTCCGTCTCAACTTATGCGTACCTACCAGTGGTTCAAGCCGATAGCTTGACCAAATAGGCACAGAGTGAACAAATCATAAAGAAAAATAACAGTCGAGATGATCGAAGAGACCAAAGGATAGCCATGATGTGGAATTTTCACATATATTTATAATTCACCGATGTTCTCTTCGGACCGGTGGAGTCCGCTCAACACGGCCCGTCGAAAACAACAACCTTTATGGAGAAAACCTATGAATACCAGAAAAATAGCGGTTCCGTCTAAAAAGCCCGGTGGGTTGCATGGAAAAATTTCAAGCCATTTCGGACATTGTGAGGTCTATACCTTGGTGGAAATAACAAATGGCGAGATTACCAACGTCACCATCCTGGAAAACAAACCCCATCAGGCCGGCGGCTGTATGAGGCCGGTCAGACTTCTTCAGGAGCATGGGGTTGATTCAATAGCAGTCGCCGGCATAGGGGCCGGCCCCTTTAAACGATTTATGGGAGCAGGCATTAAGGTATTTTTTGCGGATTGCGGTACCTGTCGTGATGTGCAATCCGCCCTGGATGCGGCGTTGGACAATCGTCTACCGATCATGAACCAGCAGCAACTCTGCAAAGGCAATGGAAATTGCCATCAGCATGGCGTATAGCGGGAAATGCGTTAAATGATAACTGCGCGGTGGCGGTTCCGAGATCCGACTGCACCGGATTATGGAAATTATGATTTGACAATAAAGAAATTATGACATGGAAGTTGGCGCTGAAATTCGTTATCCTGACAGGAATAATTCCGCGGGAAAGAACATTTTTTCTTAACTACACCAAGGCCTTCCAGCCTGCTTTTCATGGTGATTTGAGTGTATGAAAAAATAGGGCGGCAACAAATTTATGAACTTATAATCCACAACCTGCCCATAGGTTTTTCAATAGTGGACAAGGAAGGATTTATAGTCGATTTTAACGACGCCGCTGAATTGATCACCGGTTTCACAAAATCCGAGGTCATCGGAAAATCCCATTTTAAGGTTCTGCATGGCACTGCTGATAAGAAGGTATGTCCACTGCTGGAACATGCCTTGCTGAAACATGAGGGAATAGTTGAAAGCGAATCAGCGATCCAGAAGAAAAACGGTGATCAGATAATCATTTCCGTGACCGCTTTTCCTCTCATAGATGATGCAGGAGTTTTTTTGGGGGGAGTGGAACTTTTCAGGGATATAACAGAATCCAGGAAATTGGCACGAGAACGGAAGAATATTCTCTCTATGTTCGCCCATGACATGAAAAATCCCGCCATAACCTCAGGCGGGCTTCTTTCAAGACTTCTTTCAGGAAAGGTGGGGGAAGTCACAGCAAAACAGCAGGACTATCTTGAAATAGTAGGTGACAATCTCAATAAATTAGAAAAATTAGTCACCAATTTCCTTGAGTTTTCGAGACTGGAAACAAAGGAATATAAACCAAAGCCGGAACCGTTTAACCTGGCGGCGATGATAACCAGACTCATTAAAACGATACAAGTGGAAGCGGATAAAAAGAATATAGAAATTATTTTTAACTATTCCAAGGCCGTCCCTGAAATAGTGCGTGCTGATTCCACGATGATGGATCGGGTCATTACCAACTTGTTGAGTAATTCAATAAAATACACGGAACCGAATGGGAGCATAGAGGTTATACTTTCCAGTGATGACAAGAATATTCTCTTTCAGGTGATAGACACCGGGACTGGTATTCCTGAAAATCAACTCCCGTTCCTTTTTGATGCTTTCTTCCAGGTAAACAGAGATTCAAAAGGGTCCGGGCTTGGTTTAGCTATCAGCAAAACAATCATTGAGGCGCATGGGGGGAGAATCTGGGTTGAAAGCACCCTGGGTGCGGGGACTACTTTCAGTTTTACTCTTCCCAAGAGAGAGAGGGGGGAGTGAAAAGAGAATAGCGTGAGGTCGTTCATGTCTGACTGTTTTAACAGCTTTATTCAATTACCTGACAAATTTCACCGTTACCACTTTGTGGTTCTTGATTGTTTGTTAACTTTCCTTAGCTTCTTAAT
>CAMYJP010000408.1 GCA_947258675.1 uncultured Desulfobulbaceae bacterium
ATTGAAAATAAATGTCTTAGCCAGCCTGTTTAATGGGTGTGCAGTTTACAGTTGCCGGTTTACGGTCAGAGAAGAAAAAATATTCTCCAACAAGGAATCTTATTTCGCTTTAATGTTAGGTGGATAGTTAATTATTTATGTTCTTAACTAACAGGTAACCGTAAACTGTAAACCTGCCGAGGAGCAAAGTATAAAGTTGTCAATATTACAGGCAGGTATTTCAAATCAGGAAGTTGAAATAATAACTTATGTAAATTTACACAATGGCGAGAGGCAGCATTAAATGAAGACATATGATTGCATTATTGTTGGCAGCGGTCCGGCCGGACTGGGGGCGGCATTTCGTCTAAGCGATAAAAAGCCTGACTTGCAGATACTAATAATTGATAAAGAGCAACTTTGCACCGGTGGGCTCAGGCATGACTGCAAGATGAACTTTACATTTCCGGTTGGATTTCCAATTGACTGCTGGACAAGCAAGCAGGCTGAATATTATCTGCCGATCGTTATTGAGCGACTTCATCCAGAATTTATGCAGAGGATTGAGCTGGAAACCTATAGGCGGCGGGCAGAGCGACTGGGAGTAGAACTGCTTGATATCCGTCAGAGTCATCAGGGAACCGATGGTGGGCTCAAGCTTATCAAACGTCTTATGGACGAACTTGACGGGCGGAATATCGATATGAGCCTGGGTGAGATTGTAAACGATGTTGATCCGGCTACCAAGACAGTTATTACCAGTGGTCGTGAGATCGGGTACAAGGATCTGATCCTGGCACCAGGAAGAGGGGGGTTCCGTTTTCTTCAAAACGTAATGGCAAAAGCCGAAATTCCCTTTCTTGATAACGTTGTTGATATCGGGATCAGGATTGAAACCCGCGAAGAGCGTTTTCCCATAGTTCAACATTATTATGATCCCAAGTTCATCTTCCCGGGCAAGGTGCGCACCTTTTGTACGAACAGCGGGGCTTCCCATGTTGTTAAGGAACGGTACGAAACCAGGAATGGTCGAGAGTACTTCAGCATCAATGGTCATGCATACAGCAATTCTCAACCGCGTAACGGGCTGGTTAATTTTGCTTTGCTTAAAACAGTGACACTAACTCAACCCTTGGCCAGCGGTCAGGAATTTGCTGAAATGCTTGGCTGTCAGGCCATGCTTCTGGGGGGGAATAAACCACTTATGCAGAGGGTAGGGGACTTTCGCCTGGGCAAGAGGTCGGAGGCTAAGACTTTTTGTGGTGATTTGTATGACTTTGAGCCGACATTGGCAGATTGCACATCAGGTGATATCAGTTTGGCAATACCCGCGAAAATATTACAACCCATCTGGAACTCAATGAAATTACTGGATACTATCGTGCCTGGAGTTATGCATCCCGGTACAATTATGTATTATCCTGAAATCAAACTCTATGCCAACAAACCGCGGTTTATTGACGAGCATTTTAAAGCGGCTGATCATATTTATCTGGTAGGAGATGGAGCAGGTACCAGTAGAGGTATTACTGCGGCCTGGGCCAGCGCAGTCAGGGCCGCGGACGGTATTCTCCACGCATACTCTCAAATGTAACTTCACGCCGCTATCAAGTATTGCTTTTATTTATAAGCCTGTTAGATAACCGGGAGTAGTCAGAAACATCGCTTTTGGCGAGGTGTTGCAGGTAATTGCACGTTATCCTGCAGGGTTCGTTGCTTCATGAGAATTTGAAATACCATTATTTCGCATCTTCAAGTAAAGGCGAATATAATAGGGCAGAACATAATTTTCCGGCCAGTTGCGCAGATAGTGGGAAAAATCCCTTTCCGCCTTGTTTTTATCATGCTGCCCATCATAGTGTTCCAGAGCCATGACGAAGATGTCGAACTCGGTGCAATTATCCTTTTCCGCAAGATCAACAATTTCATTTTTGTTCATTAATTCTTTTGCCATTAGTCTATGTAATGGCAGGAGTAGGCGAGAGAATACGAGAACTAAAAGCAAGCCGAATAGATTATGAAAAGCCGCATCAGAAAGCTGGATCAGTTCTATTAAAAAATTAATTGTTTCTTGTAACACGTTTATTTTCATTGTGAAGCCCCCTTTCTAAAAAAAAAAAATGAATGATGATTCATTTTTTTACCATACTGCTGCTAGGGGTGTCAAGCAAATTGCTGTCACTTTGTGGCAGGAAGATGGCAACATTATGGTATTATTATTAAAGATGCTAATATTTTATTTTCTACTGCTATTATTTATTTCAAGGTCGGCTGATAAAGTAGGGCATAATGGAAATTCCTAACAACAATGACACCATTTTCAATCTATGAAATGAAAAACAAAAATACATGATGGAATCAGTTAATGGCCATCTATTACAAGGCTAGAAATTAATTTTGTTCCCTATATATGGTGACAATCCACACAGCAAGTATTATCTTATAACTGTATGATATTTTAGGAATATCATAGTTGACTTCAAAAAAGGAGACCGACATATCAAATAGACTAAGGAGGTTGGTTATGGGAGAGAAAGAAACTACCTTGAAAAAGGAAGTCGAGGATACAATGGCATGCACTGCTTATGCAGAGGCTGGTGAACCATGTCCTATAGACGGTGAAGAGGGAACTGATAAGCTGGATACAGCTGCAAAAAAAGCTGAAGGAGAAGAAAAAACCACAGGTCAGGTCATTGAGGATACCATGGCATGCACCGCTTATGCAGAGGCTGGAGAACCATGCCCGATCGACGGTGACGAAGAAACTGATGAGCTGGATACAGC
>CAMYJP010000409.1 GCA_947258675.1 uncultured Desulfobulbaceae bacterium
TTGGTTTTATAAGTGAAATTGATTGTTTATAATATCCTTTAGATTTCTTATAGTCTCCAAGATCATAATAGATTTCGCCTAAATAAAATTGTGTAAGCGCATTCCATGTATATAGATTAATCTTTTCGCAGAATACGATTCCTTTCAAAAGATCCGCTATTGCATCATCGATTAATCCTTTAAGATAACAAGAAATTCCATAGTTGGTATAAACGAATGCTTTTGGAAATATATCACCAGTCTCTTCAGCCAGGCGCATAGCTTCATCACAAGTTTCAGAGGCCAATTTAATATTGCCCTGTTGAATGTAAACAAAATAACTTAAACAGCTTTTTATTACTGATACATCCCAAAGAGAATTTGCGGCAACAGCATTATCAAGTGCCCCTCTGAAATTGTAAAGTGCATTTTCAAATTCACAAACATAAGAAAAAGCGGGCCCTAACCAATAGTTGGAAAACCTCAATGAAGAAACGTCATTGATTTCATGCGAGATGCTTAAAGCTTTTTTTAGGTATCTAAATGCTTCTGGGAAATCTTCCTCGACGTTCAACTTATATATCCCAATTATGGTATAAATTTGTGATAACCTCTTTTTGTAATTTTGTTTTAGAGCTACATTGACTATTGATTCAATCGGGTTTTTGGCTTTTTCAAAATAGTCCATCCTAATATAAAAATAGCCGAGGTCCGTCCTGGCATCTATTATCTCCTTCAGTGTTTCTGGTGTCCTTGGTAATCGTTCAAGGCAAGCTATTCTTTTTTTGGTATATGCAATTGCATCGGGAAAAGATGCAGTTTTTTCAGCTTCCTCTCCTGACAGGCTTGCGTATTCTGCTCCTTTCTCATAAATTTCACTCTTTATGTAATGCTCTGCCAATTGGGCATAATGTTTGTTGAGATTATCTTTGTAAAGCTCCTCAATGGCAATGGCTATTTTTTCATGTAGTTTTTTCTTTCTCCTGGTCATCAGTGAATTATAAACGACCTCCCGGGTCAGCGCGTGTTTAAAAATATAAGTGGTTTCCGGATATATTCCTCTCTCATAGAGTAGCTCTGCATCTTTTAAAACTGACAAAGAGGTTAACAAATCTTGTTCCGAGAGATCTATCACAAGCTTTATCAACTTATATTCAAACTCTCTTTCAATCACTGACCCTGTTTGGAGCACCTCTTTCGCATCCTCTGGTATTGTATCAACCCGGGACATGATCACATCATGAATTGTAGTAGGAATGATTAATTCTTGAACATCTTTAGCTAATAACCATTTGTTATCCTCATTCTCAATGATTTTTAGATTAGTAAGAGATTTAACAAATTCCTCGATAAAAAATGGAATCCCCTCCGTCTTCTCCAGAATAAGATCTTCAAGAACCTCATCAAAACTTCCCGGGCCCAGAAGGTATGATACCATGGAAATGCTTTCTTGGTTGGAAAGGCGGTTCAAAGTAACTTGGTTGTGAAAAGATTTTGCACCCCAAGTGGGTATAAACTCTGGCCGGTATGTGAATATCATAAGGACTCTTGAACCTGATATGCTCTCCAAAACATATTTCAATGCATCCTCTGAGCTCTTGTCCATCCAGTGAAGGTCCTCATAGGCTAGAATCAAAGGTCGGATTTTAGATCCAATATGGACAATTCGCTTTAATGCCTCAGTAATTCGATCTTTTTTTGCCTCAGGGCTCATGGAGATCGCGTCGATACCGCTGTCCTTTACTCCCATAGGTTCCAGAAGATAGGGCAGGGTTGAATTTTCTTCAACTCTCAATATTTTCAAACCTTTCTTTACTTTTTCCCTGATCTCGAAATCCCTGTCGCCCTCCCTGATATCAAAGTTTGCCTTCAGGATGTCTATGTGTAAATGATAGGCCACTCTTCTGCTAAATGAGAGACACTTGCCTTCTAGAAAAGTGACATCCTCATTTGATACCGCTTTTCTGAATTCATACAAAAGCCTTGATTTGCCGACTCCTGCTTCAGCCACAATCGAAAACGCTTGTCCTCGGCCTGCATTGGCCCTTTCAAACCCATCTAACAAAAGTTCAAGTTCTCGATCCCTGCCCACAAAGGGCGTAAGACCACTCTCGGCATTAACATCAAAGCGGGTTCTTCTTGTACTGGGTGCAATAACCCTATAAATTCGCACAGGCTCTTGCTTGCCCTTGATTTTTCTTTCTCCCAGAGCTTCAACCCGGAAGAACCCCTCTGTAAGTTTGAAAGTATCCTCGGTTATGTAAGTTGTCCCCGGTTCTGCAACTCCTTCCATTCTGGAAGCTAAATTCACGGTATCACCCACAGCTTTAAATTCAACTCTAAGATCATTGCCAAGCGTACCGACAACTACAGGTCCGGTATGAACCCCGATACGCATTTTGAGCGGAAGGACATGTTCTTTCTTTTGCTTCATCTTGTCATTGAATTTGGTCAACTCTCGGTGGATAGCCAAGGAAGATCGGATCGCCCGCTGACTGGCGTCCTCCAATGCAATTGGTGCACCAAAAAGTGCCATAATTCCGTCACCGGTCATTTCGTTGACCGTACCCTCATAGTCATGAACCTTATGGATGAGGATTTCGTAGATTTGATCCATGATCGAATATGCTTCTTCGATACCCAGCCTTTCGGATAGAGCAGTAAACCCCTCCATATCGCAAAACATCACTGTGACCTGCTTGCGCTCACCTTCGATTCTGTCTCTTTGAGCCAATATTTTTTCAGTAAGACCCTTAGGGAGATATCGTTGAATTTTGTCTA
>CAMYJP010000410.1 GCA_947258675.1 uncultured Desulfobulbaceae bacterium
GACATCAAAGGTGCCCAAAAATTGGGCAACTTTAAACATGTTATTTTGAACAATGGTTCACATGACTCTGTCGGGGGAAAACCTACCGTCGGTTTCAATTTTTCATTTACCAATATTGCATTGGGGTGTGGGTATAAATCTGCCTGGTGCGTCAGTAGGGCTGAAGACCTGGTTTCCATGATCCATAAATTTATAACCGCCCAAGGCCCATCCCTCCTCGAGGTACGCGTTAAAAAGGGGGCTCGTGAGAACCTCGGCCGACCCCAAAAGGCTCCTCAGGCTAACAAGTCTTCATTCATGGAGTTCTTGGGGTAATGGGGCAGCGGTCATTTGTTGGCTTTAATAGTGTCGACAATCTTCTCTCAGTACTTAGCAGGGTTAAGGCCAGAAGTATTTTCCTCGTTACAGGGAAGCTGTCTTTCCAAAGCAGTGGGGCAGATCGGATTCTGAATCGCTATTTACATGGTGCTACTGTATGCCGTTATTATGATTTTGATACGAATCCAAAGATGGAAGATATCGATAAAGGTGTAAAAGCCTTTGTGGATGCCGAACCGGATGTTGTTATCGCTGTAGGAGGGGGGAGCGTTCTTGACACGGCAAAGATGATCAATTTCTTTGCATGCAATGGTATTGCTCCAGAGTGTTGGTTTGGTGGTGGTCACAGGGCTGGTAGACCCACAAAACCCTTGATTGCTATTCCGACTACTTCTGGGTCTGGCAGTGAAGCTACGCCATTTGCAGTCGTATATGTCGGGAAAACCAAATATTCGGTTGAGCATGATACAATATTGCCGGATTTTGTCATTATTGACCCTGTTTTTACGCACACGTTGCCTGAATATACAACGGCCGCTTCAGGGATGGATGCCCTGAGTCAAGCCGTTGAGTCGTATTGGAACATTCATTCATCGGAAACCTCCCGGGAGCTTGCTTTGGAGGCTATTCGGCTGATCTATCCAAATATTTTACGCGCCACGAAAACTCCGACTCCTGAGATTCGCTTAGCAATGGCAGAGGGGGCCTTTCTTGCCGGGAAGGCAATACGCCTGACGAAAACAACGGCAGCTCATGCGCTGTCTTATCCTCTCACATCCTATTTCGGGATTGCGCATGGGCATGCTGTAGGAGTTGTTCTGCCGGCAATATATGAATTTAATTATCAGGTGACCGAACACGATCTCTTGGATCGTAGAGGCTGTCCTTATGTGCGGTCCGTATTGGAAACGTTAGCAAGTGAATTGGGGGCGCAGGATGCCGCTGGCGTATTTGACGCATGGAGGCATTTACTCGAAGAATTGGGTCTTGAATCTCGATTGAGTCGGCTGGGGGTCAAAACAAAAGAAGATATGGATATTATTATTGCCAATGGCTTCAGTCCGGACCGAGTAAGAAATAATCCTCGAATGTTAAATAAAACAGTTGTTGAAGACATTTTGCAAGCAATTCTGTAGTGCTGGGTATTTTGAGGTTAACCAGTGATAAATAACACCATCTTTATGCTGGCTTCAACAGTTCTCCGTATGTTCACAGGGCTGTTTGTTATGCTTATACTGGCCCGTATTTGGGGGCCAGAAAAATTTGGTGTTTTTATATATCCTTTCACCCTGTCGACAATTTTTGTTGTTCTGGTGGATTATGGCTTTAATCTTCAATTGGTCCGGGACATAAGCAAAGATAAAAGTAAGGCCCATCATTTGACCTGTCAGGCTCTTCATGTGAAAGTTGTTCTGGCCTCAATTATTCTAATTGTTACCTTATGTGTCGTTCCGAGATTGAAGGGTTTTGAGATATATTCTTCTGTGTTTATTTGTCTTTTGGTCTCCAATATTTTGAACTCCTTTTCAGAGTTGTTCAACTTTTCCTTTCGTGGTATGGGGCTTTTTCAAAAAGAAACGATAATTACCTTTTACAGCAATGTATTTTGTTTGTTGATAGTTGGAGCCCTAGCCTTTGCAGGATATGGCCCTTTTGCGGTTTCCATGGGTTTGATCGTTTCAAAAAGTATCTTCCTGCTGTTTTCTGTGCGTGGTTACCGGTCTCTTATGGAAAAACCAGGTTTCATTTCCCCAGGCAAAACAGCGATCGTAGATTCTCTCCGAAAAGGTTTTCCTTTTGCGGTTCATGTTGCGCTTGGAACATTGTATCTTCAGATTGATACGGTTCTTATAGAATATTTTTTAGGTACTGCCAGTGTCGGACTCTACCAGTCGGGTTTGCGAATAATGATCGGTGGCTTGATTCTGACCGATGTGTTAGCAAATGTTTATCTTAATCAGATGGCTAGAGATAGTTATGATAAGGGAGTGTTGGTCGACCTTGGAAAAAAAATGACCAGGCACTGCGTCGCCATAGGAATCCTTGGATTTGCTCTTTTCAGTAATGCCTCATTTTTGATCGTAAGAGTATTTTATGGCGAAGGGGACTATAATGTTATCACCAGATTTTTTCCAATGTTCGGTCTTGTCCTTCTTATAAGATATTTTACAAACTCCTTTGGTGTATTGTTGACTGTCTCCGATAAACAAACCACCCGCATGTTCATCGTCGGCATGTCTTTTCTGTTGAGTGTCCTTCTGAACATTTACCTTATTCCAAAGTTTCATTTGCAGGGTGCGTTAATGGCTAGCATAATTACTCATTTGGTTCTGGCGTTCGTTTATCTTCTTTTCGTTTGGAGAGAGGTCGGGAGCTTGTTGCTGGAATCAAGGTCCTGGGCTCTGTTTGGAATAGGTGGCTTTGTTTTTTTTAATCGACAC
>CAMYJP010000411.1 GCA_947258675.1 uncultured Desulfobulbaceae bacterium
TTGAAAGCTGGTACCGCTTTGAATGATCCGAGGCAGCGGGATGAAATTATTGAGAAGGTTCACAAAGAGAGTAAGCCATACAACAAGTTTCCCCTGCATGCCCTGAAAAAGGCCTTTCTGCCCGGACGGGCAGATTTTGATTTTTTCCCCTATCACAGCTCCGCTGAAACCGTTCTGTTGTTGATGCAGAAATTCGGTCTGTTGCCGGTTGAGACCGCTTTCAGGAGAGTAGCGGAAGATGTACTTCTGCCGGATTTTTCCAGGAAGCTGTTACATTCTCTGGGAAAGGAGGCCCCGGCCTCGAATGACCGCGAGGAGAAGGTGGTTGGCCAGGTTGTTGTCGGCTGAGAACTCCATGCTTGCAATCTCTCTTGTTTCAAGGTAAGGATAGCGAAAATGGCGGCTGGATTGTCTTGCACCTGAATTGAGTTTTTAAATTTTGAGAAAGATTTTTTTTATTTAATGGGCTATGTCGATTTTAGCTTTCAAAATTTGAAACCCCTCGTGATGATCCGCATACGAAACTGCTGATGATTGGCAGCCAGGATTTACTGTGACTCCTTCGGAGTCTCGCAAACTCGCTTGCCTGTCATCGGGTTCTCCGCATAGCCCACTATAGCGGAAATCCCTCGGTGTCGATCAACATTATGATCGACGATTGACACGCGGATCTGCAGCAGAGAAGCGCAGACTTCGAATCCACCAATCGCCCAATTTAGGTAACAGCAAGTATTTTTTCGCTGATATTATTATCATCAACAACTTACGGAGCACGACAAAAATGTATTCTGCATCTGACTTACGGAAGGGCCTCAAGATTCAGATTGACGGCGAACCATATATTGTGACGGATTTTCAGTTTTCCAAGCCCGGCAAAGGGCAGGCCCTGTATCGGACCAAGCTCAGAAATATGGTAACCGGCAATCAGTTTGACCGGACCTTTCGTTCAAATGATAAGTTTGAAAAGGCGCCGCTGGAGGAGAGGACTATGCAGTTTCTCTATTCGCAGGTCGATGAATATCATTTCATGGATACAAAGAACTACGAACAGTTTGCCATTACTGCGGAACAGATGGGGGATGATATTCATTTTCTCATTGATAACATGGAGGTCCAGGTCCTGTTGTTCAATGGGAAACCCATCGGTGTTACCCTCCCCAATTTTGTCAATTTATCCGTTATCAGGGCCGACCCCTGTGCCAAGGGGGATACCTCCGGCAGCGACACCAACCCGGTTACCGTTGAAACAGGGTATGAGCTGCAGGTGCCGCCCTTTGTGGTGGAAGGCGATAAGATCCAGATCGACACCCGTACCGGCAGTTACATGACCAGAGTCAAGGAATAATTATTTTCTTGATGCGAGATCAGAAGATGTTATGGGCCCGGGCCGACCTGCTCCAGGCCATTCGACGTTTTTTTGTCGAGGCAGGCTCTCTTGAGGTGGAGACTCCCCTGCGTCTGCCCTCCCTCCTTCCGGAGGCGCATATTGAACCGGAAAAATCCGGGAATTGGTTGCTGCAGACTTCGCCTGAAATGTGCATGAAAAGGCTGTTGGCCGCGGGATGCGGAAAGATCTTTCAGGTCTGTAAATGCGATCGGAAAAACGAGCGCGGCAGCCTCCACGTCCCGGAATTCACCATGCTTGAATGGTACCGAGCCGGTTGCGGGTATGAAGGAATCATGGCGGAATGCCGGGAGTTTTTGGTCTTTCTGGTCACGGACGGTGGTCTTGGTGATTGGATGCATGTCGATCGTCTTGGGTTGTTGATCCAGACGGACTGGGAAAAGCTCACAGTGGCGGCCGCCTTCAGGCAATACGCGCCGGTTTCTCTCAAAGAGGCCCTGGAATCAGATTTTTTCGAGGAAATACTCTGTACTCATATCGAACCGCAACTCGGGCGCGGCCGACCGACCTTTCTCTATGATTATCCAGCTTCCCTAGGGGCTCTGGCTCGTCTGAAAAAAGAGGATAAAACGATTGCAGAACGGTTTGAACTCTATATCAACGGTCTTGAGATCGCCAACGGATTTTCGGAACTCGCCGATCCGGTTGAACAACGGAGCCGGTTTGAAAAAGAGCGACAATCAATGCTGGACCTGGGCCGGGACCCCGGGACGATGCCGGAAAAATTCCTGGCCGATTTGGTTCGGATATCGGAGGCCGGCGGGATCGCCCTTGGTGTCGATCGGCTGTTGATGATTTTATCAGGTGCATCAACCATTGATGAGGTGCTGTCCTTCACTCCGGAAGAGTTGTAAGGTTTTTTCTCTTTATCCATCGACGCAAAAAAACGTTTTGTGATTCAAAAAAAAATAGGGGATACATGATGACTTACCAAAAATTCCGTTGGAAGGATAAATACATCCATATCCTGTCTGGATTGTTTTTCATGATAATGTCTTCAGGGATTGTGCCTGGTGCAATCCGTGCAGAAGTCATCGGGCACATTGACACGAAATTCAACCTGCTGAGTCCGGACGACTCCATCGTTGTGGAGGCCTTTGACGATCCTGATATTGAGGGAGTTGCCTGCCATCTCTCCCGGGCCCAGAAAGGCGGCTGGACCGGCGCCGTCGGTCTAGCAGAAGACACGTCTGATGCCTCGATTGCCTGCCGGCAGATCGGCCCGGTTAAATTCAAGAAGAAAATAAAGGATGGAGAAGAGGTTTTCTCGAAAAGGGCTTCAGCCTTGTTCAAAAAAATACATGTTATCAGGTTTCATGACAAAAAGCGCAACACCCTGGTTTACCTGGTTT
>CAMYJP010000412.1 GCA_947258675.1 uncultured Desulfobulbaceae bacterium
TTTCCAATCCGAATCCCATAGGGTGACGATAGAAATGGAAACCACATAAACACAAAAAGAGAGACGGACATCACCCAGGTCGTGGGGCTGTTGAGGAGATAGCGCAGAAAAGCTTCATAACATACGGCCAGGGCAACAAGCATCATCAAAATTCCGGCCATCATATTGCCGGCAGCCGAAAATGCATCAACAGCTTTTCCCAAAAAGCGGCCCGTGGAGCCCGGCATAAAACGTAACTCCTTATCCTTTTCCCTCAGGTTGATAATTCAGGGGGCCATAATCCGTTATGACCCTCCCGCCATGATTCATTGTGACTATTTGGTTGCATCAAGCAAGCCCCACAATTTGTCATACATACCGCCGAGATGTCCTTTTGAAAATTGCTTCATCGCCGGTTTAACAGTTTCAATCAGCTTTTTTCTCTCTGCACCGGAAAGCTCGATGAACATTTTGGCGTTAATTTTCATAAAGGCCAGATCTTCCGCTCTTTCTTGGGCGGCATACTCCCGTGAGCGTTTTTGCAGTTCTTTGCCGACGTCTAAAAAAAGTTTTTGGTCGGCCGCAGAAAGATTTGCCCAGACATCCTTGTTGATTGCCAGCCAGAAGGTCAGGTATGGAAGTGTCGGATCAACAGTGATGTAAGGTGCAACCTCATAAAATTTGGAACGGCGAAAACGGGAAGTGCCGGACGTCGCCCCGTCAATGGTGCCGCGTTGTAAAGCAGTGTAAAACTCCTTTGAGCTCAACTCGGTTGGTATTGCGCCTAAAGCCTTATACATGGTGGCCTGGGCCGTTCCCGAAGCTCTCATTTTCAACCCTTCGAAATCAGCTACTTTTTCAATAGGCCTTTTGGCTCCCACCAGGCCCGTTCCGTAAGCCCAGGGCGAGAGAAGTTTGGCGTTAAAATATTTATCAAACTCCGCTTCGGCAATTTTTAAAACTTCGGGGTTGTCTAAAAAGCGATAATAGTGGTCAATGCTCTCCCAGAACCCAGAAACTCCAGCGTGGGGGAACGTCGCCCGACCATGGCCACATGCAACACCCCCAGGTTGACCTGATTTTTAGCCAACGCCGGTATCAGCTCTTTGGAATGATAAAGCGTGCTTTGCCCGTAATGGGTGATCGCAATGCGGCCGTTGGTTTGTTCATTAATCCTCTTTACCAACTCGGCCGATTGAATTTCCAGATTGCTTTTTGGCGGCAGAGTTGTGGCAAATGTCAGCTTAAGTTTTTCAGCCTTAACATCCGGCACGTCTGCGAAAAACATTACCGATGACAGCGTAATCAAAAACGCAATGAAATGAATACCGATTTTTTTCATTTTACCCTCCTTTTGTGTTTTTGTTTAAAGTTACCATTTTTCTTTTAATACGTAATTTATCAATCCGCCTGCTTGTAGAATATCCATCATAATTTTGGGCAACGGAACGCTGCTAAAGGATTCCTTGAGAGTTTCATTGGTTATAGTTCCCGTGCTAAGATCGGCTGCAATCATATCACCGTCTTTGGTCTCATTGAAAATCTCAGCACACTCCAGCAAAGGAAGCGCAATATTTATCGCATTCCGATAAAAAATCCGGGCAAACGAGCCGGCAATAACCAGCGCAACCCCTAGCGCTTTTAACGTGGCCGGGGCTGTTTCGCGGCTTGAGCCGGTGCCGAAATTGTAACCGGCCAATATCACATCTCCCTTTTTGACATTTTGGGGGAATTCCGGTCTAACGGCTTCCAAACAATGCCTGCCTAATTCTGAAATCCCGTTAGCAATGTAATAGCCCGGCGACAGGTTATCCGTGTTAATATTATCTCCAAATTTCCAGATACGGCCTCTGACAATGTTCATAGAAAATCCCTTGGATCCGTTATTTTCCCAATTAATGCCGAAACTGCCACCGTCACCGGTGAAGCTAGGTATATGCTGGCGTCGGGGCTTCCCATCCTTCCCTTAAAATTGCGGTTGGAGGTGGCAATACACACTTCGCCCTCAGCAATTAAACCTCCCTGGGCCCCACCGCAAGGACCGCACGAAGAATAACTGACAACGGCTCCAGCCTCCGATAAATCGGATAGCACACCCTCGCGCGACGCCTTTTCCCAAATCCATTTGGAGGCCGGAGAGACGAGTAATCGAACGCGCGGATGGACTTTTTTGCCTTTAAGAATGTTAGCAGCGGCCGCCAGGTCTTCGTAGCGTCCTCCGGTACAAGAACCGATAAATGCCTGGTCGATTGGTACCTGCCCGGCGTCCTTGACCGTCATGACATTATCTACGTGATGAGGGGCAGCCACGAGGGGCTCCAATTCGGAGGCGTGAAAGGTGATCTTTTTTTCGTATTCGGCGCCTTCGTCAGGTCCCAGGTTCCAGTTGCCCATGCTTTTATTTAAAGCACCATATTCCTTTGCCTCATCGCCGGGTGAAAACAGACCCGCCTTGGCCCCCATTTCCACGGTCATGTTGGCCACGGTCAGACGGCCCCCCATGGATAGACTCTCAACACAGTCTCCGTTAAATTCCAAGGCCTTGTAAATCAATTTGTTGGAACCAAATCGACCCACCATAAAAAGTGCCATGTCTTTGGCAGTGGTGCCGGGATTCAGCCTACCCCTCCAGGTGATTTTAACGGTAGGCGGCACTTTGACCCAGATTTTTCCTGTGGCAGCGGCACAGGCAATTTCGGTGCTGCCCACCCCAAAAGCAAGAGCACCGAACGCTCCGCCGGTGCAGGTATGGGAGTCGTTGCCCACCACCACTGTGCCGGGCTGAAAAAAACCTTTTTCAGCCATGATTTGTGGATTGGGCCCGCAGTGCATATAAAAATGTTTTACGCCATTCCTCCGGGCCCAGTCTTGGGTGATGCGATTGTGCTCAGCCTGTTTTAAAGTTGCCGCAGGGGAATAGTGGTCTATGATCACCACTATCTTGTCCGGATCAAAAAGTCTTGCGCCCAAAGCTTGAAACTGTTTCTCAAAGAAAGGCGGACCCAGCGCCTCACTAATCATGACCGCATCAACTTCTACGATGAGAACCTGTCCGGGTTTCGGGATGGCGATCCCCGAGGCCCGGCTTAAAATCTTTTGGATCAGGTTAAGCGGCATAGTGATATCCGTGAAATCAGATCAGTGGTCTTGGAAATATTATCGGTTTGGTTAAAACACATCTCATTCACTTTGAATACCAAACCACAAACCCCGCGCTCATGGATGAGATGCGAGGTTTTTAACATTTGCTAAACCATTTATGATCCTCCGCTGTTTAGAGAAGAACCGCCGGTTATTGCTTGCAATTATTTTTGGCAACTTCAGTCACCAATAGCAGGATATTGTTTTAGAAGTCAAGGGATAGATGAGGCTGGATGCTGGTTCCTGGTGGCTGGATGCTTGTCACTGGTTACCGGTGGCTTGGCTGGGCTTCTGTGATACAAAAGGGCATATGGGCAAGGCATAAGGCAAAAAAAATGACATCACGATATTACCTTACGCCTATCATTTTCTTTACTTTCCGCATTCCCCATTCAGAACTCCGAACTTAAACTATTCGCCCATCGCCGCCGGCCACAAATAATAAAACCCGGTGGTGAAATGGTTCAATGATCCGGGCAGTTTGAGGGAAATGAGAGATCCGTGGCCTTCGTCATAGCGGGTGGATGTGTTGTAAAGGTTGTCGTCCGGATATTCGGTACGACGGTAGACCACCACCTTG
>CAMYJP010000413.1 GCA_947258675.1 uncultured Desulfobulbaceae bacterium
TCGTTGATTTGTTCTAATATCTCCCAGTATTCGTCCAACATCATTGCTCCTCCATGTATTAGCTTTGAGAAAAAAAGTCAAAGGGGGTCAGGTAAGGTACCAGGCTTGACATTTTTATTTTCTTCGTATGTTGTCTTCTGTCGCCAGCCGAATCAAAAAAACTCAATCCACGCAACCGCGCAGTATCAGTTTATCTCATACTTAAAACCTTTCCCATCCATGGTCACATTGACCATTTCAATCTCTTCGCCGACAGCCATTCGAGACAAAATTTCCTTGGACATTTCGAGGAACAAAAAGGGGAAAGATTTATTTTTTCATTCTACAGAACCAATACTTAACTTCTCTTGCATACAAGCTTAGGTCCCGTGGGAATATTTTTCGAAGAAGATAAATCCGTTCTTTATTCTGTAGCCCTATATACATAAGCGGTACGCCGCCTCGCATTGAATACGATTTTCGCTGGCACTACTAAGGGTACTGCCTCGAATTCTAAAGAGAGCTAAATAGGTGCATAAGCAGCAGGTAAAATTAATTCGGTCGCATTTTTTTCTGACCAATCAGAATAACCCAACGCGCCGACCTGCCTATTGTTATGGAGTTTATGCATACCAAACCCCAATACGCCGTGACATATCCACCTGGTTGTACCCCGGGTTGCAGACCATGACTCATTTTGGAACCAAGTGTGTTGATTTCCGGTCTTTCCGAACAGAATACATCCTAAATGAGGCAAATTTATTTCATATTGCTGTGCCTTTACATTTGGATAATGTGACGATCCGGTACCCCAGGCACCTTTTTTGCCACCCCGCGGCTTTCCTGTCAGTTCGTCTGCTTCGATTTGAGCAACCCAATCTGCATAATGCCTACCGATATCCATTACAACTACGTGCCCACCGTGGAATACATGACTTCCACATTCACCGGTGGTGCCGGTTGCGGTATGGGTGAAAGCAAGATTGTACAACCGGCGTATTTGATTGCAAAAGCCTTTTTCATTATCACTCATTTTTGCAAATATACCCATCAGCTTGGTTATTTCGGAAAAATTCTGTTGATCGTTACCATAATCCTTCCAGGCTGGCATTTGAGATCTCCTGTCAAAATTCTTAATTTTTTAGAAGTGAAGGACAAAAAAGGTATAGATTTACTCTTTCGTTTTTTAGAACCGCAGAATATCGGATCCGGTTATTGATAAATATAGCCACCGTGAGCACCCGTATAGTTTCCCCATGGTGTATTAGTGTCGAACAGCCTGGTTTGATCGAATTGATCTTCGGTTTGATTTAACTGGTTAATCATCGCTTGAGTGTATTTGTCTTTGGCTGCCAATATCTTACCCAGTTCATTTGCCTCTCTATTAGTTGATATACCCATACCTTTTCCCCGTTTGATAAGAACGTGTGCCGGATAACTCTCTTTATGCATGGAATGCATGTAGAGCACAGGCGGTGGGGTATGATTAATCCCACCGATCCACGGATCTACAACAATGGCAGTGTCGATGATAATACCTTTTGACTTATTTGAGTTATCATCACCAGTCATAGTGATGGGACCTGGCTGAAAATTGTCCCCATCATTACCTCCGACGACAAGGCAATAGTAGTGATGACTATTATTTGACATTACATACCAAACTTCATCATCCCTCCCAAGATAAGATCTCAGCAATAGATACGCTACACTTGCAAACTCTTGACATCTGCCTATCCTCATATGGAGGGCTATCCCAGCGATGCGTTGAGGGTGAGCAAGATTTGATTTTATCTCAGTATTGAGATCGAGAGAGATATTCTTTTTTCTCGAAAAGCTGAAGAATGATCTTGTTTTTTCAACTTTAAGGGATTTCCATCCTCGATTAACCTGGGACATGTAATCTCTCGTCCTTTGCTCCGTGGATTCTCCCACACCAAAGCTGTTTTCTTGATTTTCTTGTCCCCGGTTCAGGAGTTCTCTCGTCTTTCTGATAACAAGGGTGGCAATATTAAGGCGATCTTTAATTTCTTTTGATACTATCAGGGTTATTGCCATTTTAGTTCCTTCAGTAAATGAGTGTGAGTTACGATTTATTCACGTTCAGGGATTTGCACAGGGTTGATCACAAAGGCATAACCGGTTCCAAAATCAAGAAACTGCTTGTTTAGCGACAAACTCGAACAATACCCCCTAGGCACAGGAGGGTCTTCATCATTATTGTTGCAACCGCAAGCCCCACCGTTTACCGTGCTCACCATCCAATGTCCACGCCACGATTGTTCATGCTCATAAATATGAACGATGTGACCGGCAGGCACATTCGGCAAGCTATCGCCTGGACCGAAATCCCCCTCCCAGATTGGAAGGCCTGGTCCAAAGGCGGCAGTCAGGGTTTCCCGGGTATTGGCGTTGCGGTTCTTCAACAGCCACCGGAATGATACGAGGCCGCTCTTAAAAAGCCAGAGCATCACAGCGTCATAGCAGGTGGCCGTGGGCTCTCCAGTGAAAGTGGTCCGTGTTGCCGTCAGTGACGGAGACATGGTTGCCCCCCCCGGAGGGGCCCCGTCGGCCACAGCGGCGAAGGCGACCTCGGCAGGGATGTCGCTCGTCGCAATAAACATCCTGATTCCCTCGCAGATTTCGATTTCGGACTTATTTTTCCAAAATTGGAGGGATTGATTTTTCCAATTGTTCCCAAGTCGGTTGAAATACGTTATAGTTGCCTGGGCTCCAAGCAGGCAGGGCCACAAG
>CAMYJP010000414.1 GCA_947258675.1 uncultured Desulfobulbaceae bacterium
AGCGGTGAGACCGCAATAAGAGACCCTCTATATGTGTTTGCTGTAAGCGACTTGCTTAATAGCGACCATGACAGATGAAGTACTCGATTTTGCTAATCGACTTGGTTTTTTAGCTTGTAAAAGAGCTGAAAAGAATGACTAGTGCCTATTGACTGTGTGGCGGCTCATATGTGTTATGTGCTTTTTTAGGCCCAGTTAACTTTAAGGTCTTTGTGCTTATCAGCACAATCTCTCAAATAAAGATTAATCAAACTTTGATATGGAATACCTTTTTCCTCTGCCATATTTTTAAAGTAATCGATAGTATCTTCATCAAGACGAATAGTGACCTGCTTTTTTAGCTTCTTGGAATAGGGATTCTTTACTGATTTTGAAAAGTCGTAGTTATCGCGCATTTTTGAAATCCTCATACTGACGTTTTTCAGATTTATTTGCTTTACGAGCAGATATTATTCTTATGATTTTTCCATCTTCTCGATAGCAATGACACACGACTAGAATTCGTAACTGAGAGCAAAGACCAAGGAGGATATAACGGTCTTCATCTTCGGAATGATCCGGATCAGAAATAAGCCTTGCACTATCATCATAAAATACCGTTTTCGCCTCATCGAAGCATATACCGTGCTTCTTTAAGTTCTTGGTATCCTTAGCTTTGTCCCATGCAAATTCTAGCTCGCTCATAATTAAATTATAACTACAATGTAATTATACGCAAGAGCCAAAATTTACTCCTTATTTTTCAGGCACATAACAGTTAGATAAACGAGACCCCGTGTCTCGTTATCATTTTTTATGCGTTTCATTGCATCTAAGCTTGTAAATATCCCGTTCAATGAAGTTTTCATATGACTCGCATGTGACCCAGCCATACTTTTCGGAAAAGTAGCCATCGTTAGAATCAGCATAAGACGCGATGGTTTCCCATGAAAACAAACAGTGTTCATGATTCCCGTTATCAGGATATTTCCGTTTTTCCCACTTTTCGTTGATATCAAGTGCAGCCTCCATAGCCTCAGGAAGCCACCAGCCTCGGTAAGAAAACGCTTCCCCTACTTTAGGAAGTGGGTGTGTTCGACTAAATGTCTCGAACGTGTACTTCAGCCCATCAACATCTACTACCCGGTGGAGTTGAAATTGCTCACTCCCTGATTTTGGATCTATGTATAATCCTGCGGGTGCAACCGGGCCTGAATCCATTTTATCGAATTCAATAACGAGCCTTGAAACATTACCTGTTTCGCAAGCTTCGACTATTTTTCCCTTCGGTTCGATATATCCCATAACTTATTCTGACGCATAACGGCTGAGCTGTGGGGCACAAGCCGCATCGCGGCGCAGCGTCCCTACAAGCGACTTGTTATGCGTTGATAGCATTTACCAATACACCCAAAAATATTTGACTTCGTTTTGTCACCATCTCTGCTATCTAGATGGCTAATGGTGGCTTTCATTACTTCTTGGTCGTTGATTAGTTCGATAACCATATGCTTCACGGACCAATATAATGCTGCCGCGCTAAATTTTATGTAGCTTCCATTTTCACCTGAAACAACTGTAAGAGTCGGCCATTTTTCATTCCACGTTTCTAACTCTTCAATTAAATCAATGTCATGGTAGTCTTTATCTATACTTCCCCATTTTCCTATTCTTGGTTCTAAGTGCCCTGTGATTCTTGCGCTTGTTACTTTATTTGCACCTAATTCATGAACTAAAGGATTTCTTATTTCAAGGTACAATTGTTTAGCAGCTGTACCTTTATCTAGCCATCCGTTTTTTGTAGTTCCCCAGTGTAGCTTTTCACGAATCAGCTTCTTAAAACGCTTTTCCTGATTTTTTACTTCCTTTGTCGGATATATGTTTACTGAAATGCCATCAATAATACAAAGCAATACGAGGGTAATAGCAAAATTACCAGAACCTTCTCCTGAATTATTATCTTTAGGCAATTTAAATGCACCATATAAATCCTTAAGCAACATATTTGTATGTAACAAAACTTTTTTAAGTTTTGGGTGTGTTATATGTCCATAATCTATTTCTCTATATGGCATTTGTTAGCCGTTTCTGTAGCTCATGTAAAGATTGATCATAAAGAAAGCCAATTGGGCTCTTTTACGCATAACAGTTAGATAAACGAGACCCCGTGTCTCGTTATCATTTTTTATGTTGCATTTTTTACCTGATGTTTCTTTGCTGCGAGATACACAGCCAAACCGCCTGCTACTGAAAACTGCCCTAAGTCTAGTAGTCCTTGGCCATTATTCGCCATCACATAAGCCACGGGGAACAACATAGATGAAACAAATATTCCCAATGAAGTAATTATTATATGCGTAGTAATATTTCTAATAGCTTTACGCATAAAAAAGTAAACAAAAGACGTATAAGTGGTGAAAACTACCACATATCCGACAACTTGTTTTATTAATATATGCCTTTCAATTATGTCTAAACAATCCGGCCGATCATAGTCATAACACCCAAAGAACTTAATTTCCCATAAATATTCAAATGGAACCCCCACTAAAGCCCATCCAATGAAACTCACGGTTAAAAAGCCACATAATGTAAGTAGCTGACCAAGAATGATAACTTTAAAATTGTTCATTTCTTATTTGCAACATAACGCTAGCGGTGATGAAATGGTCTCCTCCCTCTTAAACTCGGCGTCATAATGCGCCATGATGGAGGTGCAAAACTTCCGTCAAAACAGAAGGAGAAGATCATGAA
>CAMYJP010000415.1 GCA_947258675.1 uncultured Desulfobulbaceae bacterium
AATTCTTCCATTTATCCCCAGCTACTAGAAATATTCAATCTGCACTTAGGGCTCTCGGCCCAGGAAAGGGCTCGCCAGGTAGGGATGCTTGTCCAGTCCGTGGAGTTTGCCTCGCTGGATACCAGTCATCCATGCATTGTCGCCGGCGATTTTAATGACTGGCGCACATTAGTGCACCCTATATTTACCGAAATACTGAGATTCCATTCCGCTACAACCCGCCGCAACACTTATGATAGCATTCGAACCTATCCGTCGTTTTCCCCGGCAGGCAGTCTTGATAAAATATTTTATCGCGGTAATTTGCGTAAAATAAAAGGAAGACGTTGCCGTCTGCCTATAGCCAGAGTAGCCAGTGACCACCTCCCTATAATTGCCGATTTTGAAATTCAATAGCCCGTGGCTTCCCTGTTCGGATTCAACTCGCCAACTGGAATATTTTGGATCATCATCAGTATTTCTACAACAAAAACGACTCCCCCGGTTCAGGCAGAAATACATGTATCATTTCATCCTGTTGAAGCATTTCAAAAATTTCTCGAAACGAGTCTGGTCGTTCCTGCCGCTGCATATGAACCAAAGCCAGATTCGGCGCCGCGGCCTGCCTGGCAAAATCAAGGCAGCCGGCAATGTTGCCATGTCCAGGAGTATCCCCACTAAGCAGAAAGGCCTCGTGAACTATCAGATCACACCCTCGGGCAAGTTCCAGGGTTGCCGGAGTAGGTCGGCCATCTCCGCTGTAAAAAATCGCTTTCCCGAGACTTTCAAGCCGCACTGCAAGGGATCTCTGCGAGTGATCATTTTCAGCTGTTTGCCAGGTTAAATCAATCGCGGCAAGGGGCTCTCCCGGCTCGATTTCAAAGAAATCCAATGAATAGTGTAGTTTCTCAAGGAATTGAGGATAAGCTAATTCCATTGTCTGATGGATTATTTCTTCAATTCTTCTCGGCCCTAAGATGGCAAGAGGTTTTTTCCTTTTCATCTCCCACAAACGTAACAACAAGAGAGGAACCCCGAAAAAATGATCGCCATGAAAGTGAGAAATCCATAACGCATCCAACTCATCGGCGACAGTACTGTACTTAAAAAAAATGTGCGGAGTGGTAAAGCCGCAATCAAGCAGAACTTGCCGTCCGGCATTGGTCTTCAACAGGAGTGAGGTGTTAGGATAGTGTGTATCGCAAGCCTCACCGACTCCGAGAAAGAGAACTTCCATTCTTTTATTGAACAGTAAATGAAACCGTACTCAAGACTTCTCCGCTAAAAGCGACAACCTCAGCCCGCCAGTCTCCCTTCACCCCATAGATGTTTTTGTAAGACCAGGTGCGCCAGCGTTGTCCGTTGACTGCCAATTCGATTTCCAGCATTTTTTTATCGCCAAAGTACCAGATATGCTTGATTGATGAAGTATCTTCTGCATCGTTGATCTCTGAAAATAAATAAAGTTTGTGCACATTGGAAAAACTCTCCGCCTGTCCTATCGGCTCGCGGTCTTCTATTCCGGTACAGACAGTGGCCCGCAGAACCTTCATTTCAGCTGCGGCCGGCACAACAAAACTACTGATAAAAACCAGAAAAAGAATAAGTATCCGGATCACTTTCATTACCCCGCCTCATGATATAATTTAAATAAATGGTAACTTCAAAAGCTGCTAAAAATAATAATATGGTTTATAGTTCATAAATGGAACAGGTATCCTGGTAGCATCTCTATATACTTCATAGAAATAACCTGACAAGTGAAATTTATTTTACTATATGAGTCCTTTAAATCCACTGGAAATTGTTCGCCGCACCCCGAAAACAAATTGCGGGGAGTGTAATTTCCCAACCTGCCTTGCTTTTGCCGCCGCTGTCGCCAAAACAGGCCAGGACCCTGCTCAATGTCCATATATTGATCTGAATGACCTTCCCAGCCAACCGGCAGCCACGGACAACATTGACAATCTTCCCCGGCACCACGATCTGGCCTTAATTGAACATCTGAAGAAAAAAATAGAAAATTTCGATTTTGCAGCCTCTGCCGAATCACTTGGCATAAAACGTATCAATACGGATACCATTTCTTTTTCTTACCTGGCGCAGGATGTCCTTGTTACAAAAAATACCCTCCTGATAAATAATCAGGAACCGGAAGATCCCCGTGACCAGATTCTCATTTATAATTACATCGCCTCCGGTGGCGGACGCAAGCCGGACAACAGCTGGGTGGGCATTGAAAGCCTGCCCAACTCAATCTCCAAATCCAAAACCCTGGCCACCTATTGTGAAGACCGGCTTGCCCACCTTTTTACCGACCTCGACCATGGGAAAATCCATGATCTTGGCACACGGTTAGCCGGAGATTTTACACAGGAGTCTTCAGCCTCGGTGTCCGTTGTTATTCCAGTATTGCCTATGGTTCCGCAGTTTCTACTCTTCTGGGATGCAGAGCCGGAAGATGGCTTTGAAGCCAAAGTAAAAATACTTTTTGACCGAAATGTACTGGATTTCCTGGATCTTGAATCACTGGTTTTCTCATCCGAACGGTTTGCAGACAGAATAGCTGGGCTTCATAAGTATTCCACTGCAAAGTAAGGCCTATCAGGACTTAATGAGTTCCAACACCCAGGAAATTGAAAACTACTCCTGATGCACTCGTATTTACACCCCTTGTATGGTTATTGTTAACTGAACGATCTTAAAAGAAATGAACATCTAACAAAGTTTATGCCCGCATCGGAATTTTTAC
>CAMYJP010000416.1 GCA_947258675.1 uncultured Desulfobulbaceae bacterium
GAATTTGAGCCATCATCCCGATTACCGTTAGCCCCAATTATAATATTAGCGCCAGACATGGCAACGGAGGTGCCGAAATAATCTCCATTATCCCCGTCGGTGGCCAAAATTTTACCTATCTCCTGCCACGCTGAACCGTCGCGTTTAAAACCATAGCTCCACCCATTTCTGTTCCAATATGATTCTGCACCGTATCCCTTGGCTCCGACCACCAAATAGTCTTCGTTGATATCAACAGACGATCCAAACCCGATCAAACCAGAAGGATCTTTTGGTATTAGTCTGGCATGATGCACCCATTCAGAACCATTGTAGTGAAAAACATATGCCGCACCAAGAGAGGAATAAACCGGATCATCTTCAAACATATCCCCAACAACAGCGTAATCACCGCTAATTGATACCTTTATTCCAAAATCATTTTGCGGGTTACCGATAAGTCTTCCTTCTTCCACCCAGGCTAATCCGTTATATCTATAAATATAGGCAACATCTCTGGAACCGACCATGACGGTGTTGCCATACACGGCAACTGACTGACCGAAAGAAGAGTATAATGGTGCTGCTGGGTCAGACAAATGTGTCATTTCCAGCCAGTTTACACCTTCTTTTTTGTAAATGAGAACCTTACCGTTGCCTCCGCAGATGGCAAAATCCTCGGTGATTGCTACGGATTCACCGAGATATTGTGTGTCACTGGCAGCGGCTGGAATTTTGATCTGCTGGACCCAATTTGCTCCATCGTATTTAAAGATATATACAGCGCCGGAAGATTCCAAGGTGTAATCAGCATACTTAGCACCAACTATGGCATAATCACCGCTGATGGCTGCGGATGATCCGAAAGAGTCTCCAGAGGCTCCATCATCGGCCACAAGTTTTGTTCCTCCGTCCCAGCTCGCTCCTTCCTTTTTATAGACATATGCTGCGCCGGCATTAGCGGCGGTGTTGTCATCATAAGGTGCCCCCGCTATGGCCCAATTACCGCTGATATCGACTGCAAGCCCAAAATTATCATAGGCAGCAGCATCAGCTGCTGTAAGTTTGTTTTCCAGGGCCTGCAACCTTCCTGTTACCGTGATTTTCACATCAGCTGTAATGGTGCCGCTTGGGCCGGTGGCAGTTATCGTATAGGTTGTTGTATCCAGGGGGGCTACATAATATGATCCGCTTAATCCAACAACTCCTATACCTTGATCAATAAACATAGTGGAGGCATTTGAACTGCTCCAGGTCAGGCTGGTTCCTTGTCCGGAAGGAATTGTTTCTTGATTGGCAATAATTTCAACAGTAACAGGCGGGCAATCATCCACGGTATCTGGATTACAGTCGTTATCTCTGCCGTCATAGCATATTTCTGTTGCTTCGGGATTGACCGCTGGGTTGATATCATCACAATCTGGATCAATGTTACAGAAACCGTCATTATCTGCATCAATGCAGGGGGATGCCATAAATATCTCACTATCATTGTCGACCAATCCTTCCCATACAATGGTATTGTCATCGTTAATCTGTGGATCATAGTCGGGATAATTATTGTCCGTGATTTGTATTACGTCTGTATCGTCGAAGAGGAATATTTCCCAATCATAGCCGTCATACCCGCTCCACGCTACAATACCGTTGGTATTTATTTGCGGGTTTCTGTCGTTAAGAAAATTATCAGTAAGTTGAACAGTAGTTAAACCGTTATTAAGAAAAATCTCATGCTCATACTCAAATTCCACAGGATCAAACTCGTCTTCCGCCATCCATACAACATGGTTCATGTCGTTAAGGCGTGGTTCCATGTCATCCTTTGAATTATTGGTTAGCTGCAGGATATTTGTTCCATCAAACATATAGATTTCGATATCAATGCCGTCGCTGCCTTCCCAAACAACGAGACCATTGTCATTAATTTGAGGAGAACGGTCATTTGTAGAGTTGTCCGTCAGCTGTATGATATCTTGGCCGTTATAAAGGTAGATTTCCGTGTCGTTGCCGTCATGCCCTTCCCAAACTATATGTCCGTTTATATTGACCTGCGGATACATGTCCGGCGTCTCATTATCAGTAATTTGGAGAGTATTTGTACCGTCAAAAAGGAAAATCTCAAAGTCTGAGCCATCTTCACCCGCCCAAGCAACATGGCCGTGATTATTTATCTTTGGATCGAAATCAAGATAAGGGGTATCAGTGAGGGGAGAAGAAATATACGGAGCACCAAATAAAGCCTGTGGTAGTATTAAGCCAGTCAAAAATACTATAGATGTTACTAATCCTAATAGAGATATTTTCATATATCTTACAGGTGTTAGTCATAATGAGATGAATATGCTAGATGTTGATAGTGTAAATAATGCAGTAGCAATATTCTCACAAACATTAGAAGAGTATAAGCCAAAAGGAATAGATAAATTTGAATTTGAGGGTGAGGAGTATCTATTTCCAAAAGAATTCCTAAGAAGAAACACATTTGGAGATTATATTGAATCAACTCACTTAGAGAGTACAATAGAAATAATGAAACATGGAAGGTTTGATATATTACCAGAACAAATGGCAATACTTTGTAGAAAGGCTGATGAGGAATATGATGATGATGCAATACCTGCCAAAACTGAAAAGTTTAAAGAATTGACAATGGACTTCGTGTGGGAGTTCAGTTTTTTTTTGACAATGCAAAGCGTAAAATTAACAAGGACTTTCCAAATGTTTTTGGGGAAAACAGAGGAAGAAGTGG
>CAMYJP010000417.1 GCA_947258675.1 uncultured Desulfobulbaceae bacterium
TCCCGTGCTGATGTCGGGCGGCGAGATCTACACCGCACTTGAACGCGGCACCATTGACGCCACCGAATGGGTCGGTCCATTTCACGATCTGCGTCTGGGGCTCTATCGCGCAGCGAAGCACTACTACTATCCCGGTTGGCACGAGCCGGGCCCAACGCTTGAACTGATCATCAACAAGGCCGCGTGGGACGATCTTGCCAAAGAACTACAGATGATCATCGAAACCGCCGCCGCCGCAAGCAACATGTGGATGCTGTCGGAATTTGAAGCGCGTAACCTTGAGGCATTAAATACGCTGAAGGATAAGTACAAAGTGCAGGTTCATCCTTTCCCCAAAGAGGTGATCTCAACCCTGCGCGGTTATACCCGTGAAGTGCTTAATGAAGAGGCAGCGAAAGATGCCACCTTCAAACGCGTCTATGAAGCATATAGTAAATTTAGTGCCAACAACGCGGCGTGGAGTGAGATTTCAGAAGCGGCATATGCGAATGCGTTGAAGGAGTGATGTGAAGATGTTGTTTATGATTTCGGCCAGCGTCCAGCAATAACTCTATATAGTAGGAAATATGACGAATTGGATTCCTACCTATTACCAAGTTATGCCAATAAAAGGAATGCAGAATGAGTGAACCGATACCAATTAAAAAGTTAATTGAAAGGATCTCCAGTGGTGATATCCGCATTCCTGCTTTCCAACGTGACTATGTTTGGGAGCCAGACCAAGTGTCATTTCTTTTAGATAGTATCTATAAGGAGTTCCCAATTGGTACAGTCATTCTATGGAAAACAGATAATCGTTTGAATTCAGAAAAGAAGTTAGGTTTTTTCGAGCTTCCAGATCCCCAAAAGGATTACCCCGTAAATTATGTTTTAGATGGGCAGCAGAGATTAACGTGCTTATTTAGCGTTTTTCAAACAGAGCTCAAGCCGACATCGAATGAATGGGTTGATATCTATTTTGATTTAGCGGCTGAGGAAAATGTACAGGAATCACTATTTTTAGCGCTCGACGAATCTGAAGTGGATGCGACAAGACATTTTCCAGTAAATACACTCTTCGATACTGTTGCTTACCGAAAGGCAACAGCTGGATTATCAGATGAGTTGATTGTGAAGGTAGATCAACTGCAAGATAAGTTTAAGTCCTATCTTGTCCCAAATATTACTTTTGAAACGGATGACAGAAACAAGGTTGCTATAGTTTTCGAGAGAATCAATAGGGCAGGTACAGAGTTAAATATATTTGAATTGTTAGCTGCGTGGAGCTGGTCCGATCAATTCGATCTCGTAGATAAATTCGATACTCTTCAGGAGAATATTATAGATCATGGATTCGAAGATCTATGTAATGATAGAGATCTTCAATTAAAAATATGTGCAGGAGTGATTACTGGGAAAACGACACCTAAAAGTATCTTGGATCTTCAAGGAGATGAAATACGAACTCGCTTTGATGAGATAGAGAAGGGGATTCTCGGTGCACTAGACTTCTTAAAGAGAGAGGTGAATATTCGGCACTATAAAATGATCCCATTTCCTGGCTTGCTTGTTCCCTTAAGCGCATACTTTTCAACTAGTAAAGCCGAAGGGGTTTCTTACTCATCAAAGCAAAAATCAGTAATCTTAAAATGGTTTTGGAGATCGCTATTCAATCGAAGATATTCATCTGATGTTAATGAACGTCAGGCCAATGATATTATTAATCTCGTAGGTTTGAAGGATGATGAGAACTACGATTTTAAATTTCCACGAGACGAGATTAGATTTGATTTCGCAAAATCTAATTTTTCATCAGCCAATGCAAACTCAAAAATACTTATATTGTTACTTAATAGCGAAGCACCGAATTCACTTTTGAGCGGGGCAAAAATAGATTTAGACAAAGTTCTAAAAAAGGATAGTAAGCATGAGTATCATCATATATTTCCAAAACACCACCTTGAGCAAAAGGGGAAATCGCGAAGTGAAATAAATACGCTATCGAATATTTGCTTTCTAACTCGGGCAGACAATAATTCCATTAAAGATAAAGCGCCGTCTATATATGGAGCGCAGATTGATTCTGATAGAAAAGAAAGGTATTTAGCTAGTGCAATTATTCCTCAAGACTTTGAGAAACTTGAATATGAACAGTTTATAGAAAAACGAACGGCCATGTTAGAAGACAAGGCCAGAGAGTTAATGGCATAACAAACGCCTCCAAAGCGACGCGAAACAACCGTGCGCCTGAGACGAGACGTTATATTTTTTAGTTGAATTATGAAAATAATAATATTTATATCAATTCTTCCTTTCTTATCAAGTTGTAGTGTTTTTGGTGGGCTACTTGGTAATGCAGTTGATGATTCAGTTTTTGGCGATGATGAAAATAAAAATAAGTACGAAAGTCAGTATGTGGTGGAAGGCTTGCAGGAAGATGTTGAGTTTATAAAAGCAATGTTAAGTAGTGATGAAAAATAAGTGGTTCATACAGGGCCGTGCAAACCGCCAAAAACAATTCAGGTATGTTCGGTAAAAAAAGGATGTTGGTGTGAAGAAATATAGTAATTGGGGTAAGTATAAAATTACAGGTTAGTAAAATACGTCTCCCTGGGTTTCGCTAAAAGCTCAATCCAGGTTACATATAATATAATTTGGGGTCAGTGTAAAATTACAAGTTAATGAAATACCTCTTCCCGGGTTTCGCTAAAAGCTCAACCCCGGATATGGGGTCTGCCTTTTTCCTT
>CAMYJP010000418.1 GCA_947258675.1 uncultured Desulfobulbaceae bacterium
TGAATATTGGTGCAATATGTGAGCATCAGTTGTGTCCTGATCCCATGGCGACAGATTTGAGAGAGAGACTTTTATTACTATCTGTACCCGCGGAAAGCAGTAAAGAAGATTGCCCATTTTTCAGATGATTTTTGAGCCGTTCATTCCTGCTGTGATGGCGAGCAGTAAGCAGACGAATACAGTGATGCATGATATTGGAGTCAATTTCATGTAGTTCATTTACATGTCCAAGCCCTGTTAACATGGTAATTGTGAGTTCTCCACCCAAATGTTCACGGAATTCTGATAGGGCAAGCTGCACATCTAAGTGGTTGATAACAGGATGAAAAAGTTTGAGTCCGAGATCTTCCAGTATTGTCAGAATTTTTTCAAGGTTATCATGAGATAGTAGACCACACTGCCAAGAGTACAGAGAATCAAGCGCAATTCCAACTGCAACTGCTTCTCCGTGGCTGATGTCCCCTTTGGTCATTTCCTCAAGCTTGTGGGCGGCCCAGTGGCCGAAATCAAGAGGCCGTGATGAGTCAAACTCAAAAGGGTCGCCATGGGATGCTATATGTTCGAGGTGAAGTTCAGCGCATCGAAAAATCATTTTTTCCATAGGCTTTTTAGCAAAATCCGCAAGTTCTTTTCGGTCAAGGTATAAGGTATTGAAAAAGTGTTCATCTTTTATAAGAGCAACTTTAATCGCCTCGACAATTCCAGCTCGAAGGTCCCGTTTCTGCAAAGAGTTGAGAAAAAGGAAATCGTTTATAACTGCAAAAGGAGGAGCAAAGGTGCCAAGAAAGTTTTTCCGGCCGTAACCATTAATGCTGTTTTTAACTCCGACTCCAGCATCATTTTGAGCAAGCACAGTGGTTGGAATACGGATGAGACGCAGACCTCTATGGGCGGTGGCTGCAGCATAACCCACTGCATCTAGGACAGCACCACCGCCAATCGCCAATACGAAGGATTGCCTACATAAATGATATTTTATAATCTGCTCATGAACCGGGATTATAACTGCTGGATCGTTTTTGGCTTGTTCCCCACCATTGATAGCAGATGGTGGGCAAGCCAACTCCATAACTTCGGAATGACTCTTTACATATCGTTGCAGCTGCTCGTCGACACTTGGATTAGTTTGCAATACTCCTGAGTCAATGAATACGAGTACACGATGTTTTTGCAGGCCTGCTCTTTTAAAAAGTTCTGCCAGTAGCAGGTTTTTTTCATCAAAAACTGAGCGGGTGAACAAAACTGGAAAGGAGTATTGTACAGAAAATTTCTGTTCTATTTTTCGGTGCATCAGCACCTCCTATCTTAGTGAGTTGACGATCATATAAAGCTGACCAGGCAGATGCTGGAATAAAGTTATGTTTATCTTATTCAGTCATATTACTTGTTTATATACTGTTTATCGGACGTGAGAACTTGTCAACTTATATTGTCCCTCTCTAGCCCATTTTATGTGGTAAAAATTACATTTCTGTTTGAAAAAAACAGCTTTTTCAAGTGTTACCCTATTGAAATGAAGCTTAACTGACGAATAAAATCCACAGGTTGATTTTGATCGCATAAAACCCATTTGATCGCATAAAACCTAATTGCAGTATCTTTAAGTAATATTTTCTCATTATAAAATTTGCGGTTATGAACTTCTCTTTGAGAAATTTTGTGAGTTGGTTAAGAGATACAATTATCAATTACATCTGATTTGTTTTTTTACAACGGACACCTACCGGAGGAATTCTCACGGATAATGGTGAAGTGTGGCTATGGCAATTCTTGATAAAGTATTCAGCGCAGCGGTTAATGGTTTGAAGGCTTCTGATGTTCATATTGTTCCAGGTGAACCTATTATGATGCGTTGCCTGGGCAAAATGATTAAATTGAAGAGCAACAAATTAACTCCCGAAAACACCCGTAAGGTTATTTATGAGGTGCTAACTGGCGAACAGCAGCAGATCATCGAGGAGGATCTTCAGTTGGATTTTGCCATTGAAAGACAAGGTGTGGGGAGATTCAGGGGCAGTGCAATGCTTCACAGTAAAGGTCTTTCTGCTGTTTTTCGGGTAATCCCTCCACAAATCCCGACCTTAGCCGATCTTGGATTGCCTGACGTAGTTACGAAAGTACTCGATAATCATCAGGGACTTATTTTAGTGACAGGTGCAACAGGTCATGGAAAATCCACTACTATGGCAGCAATGGTGGATTACATTAATTCTTCTCGGGCCCATCATATTCTTACTATTGAAGACCCCATAGAGTTTGTACATCCACTGAAAAAAGGCGTAGTGAATCAGCGTCAATTGGGCACTAATACCCTTTCTTATGCTAATGCACTTAAAGGCGCATTACGTCAGGATCCTGATGTCATCATGGTTGGTGAACTGCGTGATCTTGAAACAATTTCCATGGCAATTTCAGCAGCTGAAACAGGACATCTTGTTATCGGTACTCTGGCAACCTCCAGTGGCCCGAAAACGATTGAGAGAATCATTAATTCCTATCCGCACTCAGAGCAAAGTCAGATTCGCGCAATGCTTAGCGAGGCTTTAAAAGCCGTTGTTACTCAACGTCTAATTCCCAGCATTGAAGGCCAGAGAATGTATCTGGCTGTGGAGATACTTCTTGGAACGATGTCTGTGGGCAATATGATTCGCGATAACAAGACTTTCCAGCTCACCTCAGTCATGCAGACTGGCAGAAGTATTGGGATGCAACTGATGGATGA
>CAMYJP010000419.1 GCA_947258675.1 uncultured Desulfobulbaceae bacterium
AAAAAAAATATTATTAATAAAGTGCTTTTTCGCATGATAATTCTTTCCCTGTTATTTAATTTAAAAGCTGATCCCGGAGAAATGGAAAAGTTTCTGTTAGACAGACATAACGCCCTTCTTGTAGTTGTTGATATACAGGACAGACTTGCCGATGTAATGAGCAAGAGAAAAAAAGTAAAAATATGAAAGTCAAACTGTCTATCTTAGAAGTTGAGGGTCATAACTGACCATAGCACACCTTGAATGCGGGCCAAATTTTGGAGAGTCCAGGTGTGGCAATAAATTAGATGAAAAATTATTAGAAACCCTAATCATTAATGATGGCAAGCAAATATTAACATTAATAAAACTTCAAGATACTTTCTTTATCAAAAGCACTCTAACCATGGTGTGTACTTCTGATGAAAAAAATTTACCCAGTGTTGCTTCTCCTCGTTGCAACAATTTCTCTTTTTTTATTACTTAACGCTCTAACACTTGCCACACTCAAAAGCGATAATGCATCAGAAACACAAATAATAGTCTCTACAGCCATAAAGAAGATCTCTCAGAGTGAAATTGATGTTGTAAAAAAAGAAGTCAGGAAAGCCCTAAAACTTATCCCGCCTAAACTCGGCATTAATTATAAAAAATCAATAGAAATCAAAATTGTTGATGAGGGAGGGATCTGCAATGCGATAGGAGGTATTGTCTCATTGTTAATCACACATATCAGGGACAAAAGAGCTCCCATTATTCATGAAGTGACCCATGTACTTACAAAGCATGAGTACAATAGTTTTTTTTCAGAAGGTTTGGCCACTTATTTTCAGGAAAGATTCGGGGGTAATCCAGTTTTCCCTAATTTCTCTAAACCCCTTGATGACTTAATGAGGAAGAACAAATTTGGCCACTTATTTTCAGGAAAGATTCGGGGGTAATCCAGTTTTCCCTAATTTCTCTAAACCCCTTGATGACTTAATGAGGAAGAACAAAAATCAGTATATACCTATTACACAATTAATAAAAGATAACAAATTTTTTGGACAAGTTGAAACAAAACAACGAAAACTAGCATATTTGGAAGCAGGGTCTTTTATCAGTTTTTTGGTTAAAAAATATGGGGAACAAAAATTGGCAGATCTGCACAATTCCAAGACCCTCAACTATAAGAGAATTTATGGGAAAAAAATTTATGAATTGGAAGCAGAATGGAAAAGTCATGTTTTTGAGGAACCTCACTCAATGTAAAATAATAGTTCATGAATCTACTATTCATCCGGAACGATCCCAGAAGAACCTAAAGCATTTCTTCCTGCTATACATGCGGGATAGGCTTTCAGCGCCACCTATCCCACATAACCATCATTAATAAAAAATCTCCCCTAATACTTTATCCTTAATTCCAAACCGAACAGTCACCCTGTCGAATTGCCGGAGAGTGACATCCTTGGTTCCCCTTCAACCGAAGGGGATAGGGGATCTGCATACTTCACCCTGGCGACCCGCAGCAGAGTGATCTCCTTTACCCGCAAATTTTATCTAACCTGGTATTTCCCTTTTAAAAACCAGCCATTTCTCAATTTCCCGCAAGAACCCTTCATGGGTTTTATTCTTGGGTTGTCTTAGATTGACCCTTGGAGAGGAATTTCTCCAGCACCTTACGGTTCATTGATTTGATTTCAACCTCATCATTTTCAAAATCTTCGTAAGCCAGGTCATTTCTTTTTATTTTATCCTTGCTGAATTTAACCTGGCAGATATAAACACCAATTTCTTTGTTTCCCGCTTTAAATGTATTGTTGGAGTTAGAGTCGGGGCCTGGCCAGAATTTTTCGGGGTTTCGTCGCAAGACATCCCCGATGGCTTTTGTTGCCCTGCCGGAAAATCCGAATACTGCCATCTCGACAGTCTCTGCCTCCCGGATGATTATCACAATCCCTGCATCACTTTCCTTTCTCTGCCATTGCAAAAACTGCCATTTAAAATTTTCATCCAAGTAAAAAGTGCCATGCCCGTTTATTTTGCTTACACCAGGAGGCTTGGCCTGTCCACCGAAACAGCTTGGCACCGGGCGGTCGAAGTCCCTATAGGTAGTGTAAAAAGGTACTTTGAACTCTTTATTTGACGAGACAAAAGGTTCGCAGTTAAATAGATCTGCTACCAGGTATTCAACCAGATAATTTACCCTTGGGCTTCCTATCATTATAATCGACCGGTCATTTTGTTTTTGTTTTCGCATATTGTGAAAAATTCGACCTGCACGTTTTTTATCTCTCTTGAATCCGTCTTCTACCGCCTCCAGCACTCCAGGGGTAAATGAAAAAGGAACATACAATGTTTTTACGGCAGGCTTTGTGTCAAGGAGTTCTTTTTCGGAGGATAGGAAATCAACGATCTCTGTAGCAACAACCAGATCATGCCTCGATATTGATACGGGCGGCGATACTGGTGGAATTGAAGTGTCAGTACTTTTGATATGATATTCACCCAGGTATATAAGAATCTTCTTGGATTGACCTATCGCTTGCCATAATCCAGAAGGCCTCACCCCAAGCAATGCGCCAGGCAGTATATCTGCCGGCACCCCCTGTTCAATCAGCCACTCACATATCTTTTCCAGAACTTCAAGTTTGGAACTCTGTGCCTGGTTACGAAGAAGCTTTCCTACTGTGTGCCTGTGAAGCCCGCAGGCATCAGCGATTTCGGTTTCCAAGCCATACCTCTTTATATTGTTCTGATCCATTATCTGTTTTATTCGCCATTCAAGCTTCATGAGATGCCTCCATAAATATTTCAGAGAAAAAATAGCCCCCTCTTTGCCAAAACTCCTTCTTATGCCTAACTGTAGCTCACCTACGACAACTACCCTCCCAAACGGCACACAAAATGCCATTTTGTCTCGTTTTATATACAGGTCTTTTTTTTAAGCTGTATATTCGTTACGCCTAAAACACCCCTAGTTGCTTCGTTTAGTCGACAAGATATATTATCATAAATATCTGCAATTATTATTATATTTGCAATTTTTTATTTTCTTTAGTAAGCAGTTCTATACTTGTTCATTTAATTTCAGGTTGCGCTGCTCTGATATTTTTTGGCAAAACCTGCGCCTACAACTGTAGCATGAAGATGTTAATTAAACAACAGAAAGGAGAAATTATGACAACACCAAACGAACAAAGACCAAAATCCGCCGCGTTACCATTTCCTCTCGTTGCTGTGAAGGGCAAGCTGATCAAGGTAATCACTCATGAATCAGTCAAAGGCAATGTGTATGAACATGTAATCAATCTGCCGGTAGATGATCCGTACGGTTTTCCTCCTGGTTTAACCGTAAAGAGTAAATCACGGCTTGGAAATGAAGGTGAAGAAATCAGTGTTAAGGCCCGTTGTTCCCGCCGCGGCTATAAGGCAAATGGGGTGCAGCGCTATAACCATGAATTCTGGCTGCATGAGGGTATCTAAAACTATGGTCGACGGGCGCATCTTCCGGAAAGACGATTTCGTCTATTTTTTGGACAATCACGGTTCTTACATTCCTGCCCGAGTAGTAAAAGGCTTTAAGAACCGTGTCCGGATCGTTGCTAATTTTCCTGAAGGCGCCCGTCAAATAAGT
>CAMYJP010000420.1 GCA_947258675.1 uncultured Desulfobulbaceae bacterium
TATTGAAATTTTATCAATTTTCATATCTAATTCAGCATCATAGTTTCCAATGACCTTCATATAAATATCCAATAATTCTTCGAGTTTAACACCATATGGCCTATCAAAAAATAGTGTTTTGCTAGGCTTTTTCTGTTGCTTCCTCTTCTTATAACGAGGCATTTTTATTTCCCTCTTCTATTTGATGAAACTTCTACCATAATCAATGGCAGTATTTCTCGTTTGATTCCAATCACAAACCGTGCATTTGAGGGTATCTCTTTTGATTTTGTTTGTTTTTCCTCCACATTTCTCACAAAGTGAATAGACGACTCCAGAATCATTTTTCTTGGATTCTAATTGGATTGGAAGAGATTTGGCATCAATAACAGTTGCTCTTACTAGATCTCCACTGGCATAAAATGAATCAAATGATCTAACAAAATCTCTCGAAGCATCAGATATATGCATAATTGCCGAATAATGGGGAATCGTTTCTTTTCCATTCAAGAACACGATATCAAATCTTGCTACACTTCTACCAGCTTTTGTAACAACACCTATGACTGTATCATGTCTTCTGGGTATAGGTGAACCTTTTGGCAGAGAATATACTTTAGCTCGATATGATTTTTTGTCTATATATTCTTCTCCAAATACTGCGGCTCTGACTTCATGGTCCCCAACATAGGTACCTTTTGAAGCTAAAAGTTCCTCCTCCACACTAATTTTCATTGATGGAAATAACAATTTTTTATCCTTCTTTGAATGACTATCTTTTGTCATGTTATACTCCTGTAATCTTGATATAATTAATCTTATATAATTAATCTTGTTTACATCGCGTTTGGATTAGTCAATCCTAATGGATATTCTTTTGATTCAATTCGATCGATCCAGTAGTTCCGCGACTTAAGTAATTTACATTTTCATCAACTCCTGGGCTAGGGAAACCCCTTATTGCTCATTTTCTTGCAAAGACATCAGATGGGCGAGATGACCAACCAAGGCATCTTGGAGGTCCAGGAGGGAGGTCTTCCATGAATTGGGATTTGCACTTCCACTCTTTACCTGCTCATAATACTGCATCATCACATTAAAAACATTGACTGAGGCCGCAAACAGTGCAACTCGATAGGATGGGGAGTGAGAGGTGGTTTGACCCATTCTCCTCTGCAACTCACGATAGCTTGTCTCGATACCAAAACGTTCCTCATACAGGAGTAATGCTTGCTCTGGAGTTAGCTTACTATATTCAGGGACAACCAGCGGCACCAGATCCATCCCACGGCGTACAAGGCATAATTTCAACCTGGCAGGTGGAAATTTTTTACTGGTCAGAATTGTTTCCTTCTCTCTCCACACTCCAGAACCATTTGCAAGTGTTGATCGAAGTTTATCTCGTTTACCCCATTCTTTCAAATCCTTGGTAAAATCCGCCCTGATGACAAAATCAAGCTTCATCTCATTGAGGAAATAGATCACCCCTCCGTTGTAGTATTTGCCATCACCTACAACACCTGCTACCTTGTAATTATGCACTACTGGCGTCAGCAGCTCTTGCACTACTGGTCCAAGAGGCTCAGTGTGCCAAACTCCATCTGTTGTCCGCTGGCGTCTCATCAGGTGATAACCCAGGATCTGCCTTAAACCTTGCTCGAACGAATAGAGGGTAACATAGGAGAAAAACAGCTTGGTGCTGTGTTTCTGTCTGTCTCTTATCAAATACGAGCCTAGATTCTCTCCGTTAGGGAGTGGAACCTCTTCCTCTCCGTAGTAGGGATCATTGTGCTCATCTAGAGCAAGGTACAGATCTTTGGGTCGTTTTACACCACGTTCTCTTTGCATCTTTCTTCTCGGTTTCAGCCTCCGACGTTTCTGATTAGTTACTTTTGTTTGTTTGCTCTGTTTTTGCACCAATCTTTTCATGAAGTTTGGGTAGTGCAATGCAGGAAGTTTCTGCTGGGAGAAACTGTTGTTGCAGCTCTCAAGATCAGCAGCTGACAGTTTGTTGACACGAACATTCACTGTTTGTTGATCTGGTAGGTTAAAACCATACTCCTGGGCATACTTCTTTTTGGCGTGCTCCCCACTGATACTGTGGAGGGTTACAGCAAGAAAATAGTTGTTGATCTCCATTGTGCCATAGTGTGCATTTGGTGGAACTGGGAGTAACCAAGGATCTGCTTGCAGCAGACCCTCGGTTTGTTTGGCGATAATTCTATCTTTGATTTTGACCTGTTTCTTGGGATAGCCTTGTTTAAGTGAAATCACTAGACTTTGATTCGATCAAGCGCTATAAATATAGCGTTTCACGCTAACTTATAACAAAATAGATAACTCACGGATCTACTGGATCGGTCGAATTTTTCGAGAACACCAAATTACGTATAAAATTCTTTGCCGAAATTGAAATATTTTTGATTTTTGAAGTGAGCGATAACCGGATCAAAAAGTGAGTCCAAAGTGGATGCTAGGACAGATCGATTGATTTTATTCTGTCCAGTAGGAATTATTTTTTTAGACCCTATACCATAATAATCATAAGTTCAGAGCCTGATAGTTTCATTGTAAACAATTGAACTGTTGCAAAATCCATTCTTTTGTCATTTTCATCAATTGAAACAAATGGAATCAACTCCCCTAAAGTTAGCTATTTTATACCATCAAAAAATGGGATGTTAGATGAGTAAAGACACTCAAAAACGTTTTAATTATAATAAATTCATTTTAACAATTTT
>CAMYJP010000421.1 GCA_947258675.1 uncultured Desulfobulbaceae bacterium
ATGAAAAAAATGAAACCGTAAAAGTATCTGTTCGGGTGAAAAACACAGGTAGTTACGATGGAGCTGAAATTGTCCAGCTTTACATAAAAGATAAAGAATGTTCATTTCCCCGTCCTGTCAAAGAACTTAAAGCCTTCGATAAAGTTCAGCTAAATCCGGGTAAAGAAAAAACGGTTGAATTTCAGTTGAAAAAAGATGCTTTTGCTTTTTATAATCCCCAGTCGCACTCATGGGAGGTTGAACCGGGCGAATTTGAAATTCATATCGGCAGTTCATCGATCGATATAAGGCAAACTATATCAATTACGCTTAGGTAATACCCAATCTTGGAGAAATAAGATGTTAAAGAATAGAGCTTGTGGCAATAAGAAAATAAATAGCTTAATAGTGCCTCGACTTTTGCCGGTTTTTATTGTGATTTTACTTTTGTTATGTTTCACCAAGCTTTCGCTAGCTCAGAACTGGCAGCTAATCTGGTCGGATGAATTTGACGGCACAGAGCTGGATTTGAGTAAATGGAGTTTTCAAGTTGGTGATGGCTGTCCGGACTTGTGTGGATGGGGAAATAATGAACTTGAGTACTATCGTGAAGACAACCTCACGGTTGCAGGTGGTTTCTTGACAATTACGGCCAGGAAAGAACAGTTTGAAGGGTATGATTACACATCCTCACGAATTCGTACGTTTAATAAAGGTGATTGGACTTATGGACGCTTTGAAATGCGAGGGAAACTCCCTGAAGGCCAGGGAATGTGGCCTGCATTCTGGATGTTGTCATCTGAAGAGTCTTACGGAATCTGGGCAGCCAGCGGAGAAATTGACATCATGGAGTTAGTTGGCCATGAACCGAACAAAGTGCTGGGCACGATTTTTTATGGCGGCCCTTTTCCTGCGCAGGTTTCTACTTCAGGCGATTTCAGACTACCCGCTAATGAGACATTTTCAGACTCGTTCCATGTCTTTGCTGTTGAATGGGGGTTCGGTGAAATTCGTTGGTTTGTGGACGACTCACTCTATTCGACAAAAACAAACTGGTTTTCCACTGGCGGCCCGTTCCCTGCTCCTTTTAACCGGAATTTTCATCTGCTTTTGAACGTAGCCGTGGGTGGAAACTTCCCCGGACCACCCGATGCGACAACCGTCTTTCCTCAAACCATGGTTGTAGATTATGTACGTGCGTATCAACTTCCAAATGACAGCCCGGTGATGATGATTACAGCTCCTTCAGATGGAGCCACGCTAACGCCAGGTACCGATGTCACCATTACCGCAAACGCAAGTGATTCGGATGGTACCATTTCTTTGGTGGAGTTCTTCCAGGGTGACGCTAAAATAGGCGAAGTTTCGGAGCCACCTTATGAACTTACGGTACAAAACGTTTTTGCGGGTTGTTACAGCATCATGGCCGAGGCTACTGACAATCTCGGAGGTTCAAGCTCGGATACTGTCAGTATAACAGTTGGTAGCTGCACGCAGGCACCTTATCTAATGACACCAGTAGCGATCCCCGGCAAAATTGAATCCGAAAATTACGATGTTGGCGGACAGGGTGTTGCTTATAATGATAGCGATCCTGATGTGAATAATGGCAATGTGTTTGGCAATGACTATCGCGTGGGTGAGGGCGTAGATATTATACCTACGTCCGATTTTGACTTTGGGTATCATGTAAACTCCATCGAGACGGATGAATGGCTGGAATATCAGATAGATGTGAAAGAGAGTGGGACTTATGCTGTTGACTTTCGCGTGTCCTCGGAGACAAACGGTTCATTACATTTGGAATTCGATGGTGTGAACACGAACAATGTCGTGAGCTTTGAGGCAACCGGTGGGGAAAGGGATTGGCAAACCATACGCACTGATGGTTTTGAACTTAGCGCCGGTGTGAAAACCATGCGCGTCGTCATAGATGAGGGTGGATTTAATCTCAATCATATCGAATTTACTGAATCAACCAGTTCCACAATCCAGCTGGCTGTTTGGGATGACTTTGAGGATGGCGATGCTTCAAACTGGACATTTTTTGGGGGCAATAACGCAAGTGGTAGTGGTCAGATAGCAGATGACCAACCAACGGAAGGCAGCTATTATTTTAGCACGAATTGGAGCGGTGCAGGTTCAAATAGTGTATTTTACGGTGGCTTTTTTTACAATGTCAATGACACAGCGCAATTAACTTTACCAGATGATCCCTGGATTAATTTTTATGTATTTAATGCAAGCGCCTCAACGGTTAACAGCTACACTTTGGAAATCACCGTTCGGGAAGATAAGGATGGCAATGGTTGGACCAATGGTCAGGAAGATTCCAGACGGTTTGATGTTGTGTTTGACAGTATGAGCTTTAACGATCGATGGGAACTTATAAGTGCACCTCTAACCGATTTTGTTGACTTGAATACTGGCGGTAATGGTTTTTTTGATGGTAAATTGGATGAGGTTGTAGTGGTTATTTCTCAGGTTAACGGTCCGGATCCCTCGACAGTTGCAGCAGGTATGGATTTTATCGCATTTACCAATGGTGCACCGTTGACCACAACAGTCGCGGAACCATTTGTGGATTTAAGCAGACCGGAATCATTTTACCTGGGTAATGCTTATCCAAACCCGTTTAATCCATCGACAACTATCAACTACGGTCTTTCAAAAAATACAGAAGTCCGTTTGGAAGTGTTCAATATTGTTGGCCAAAAAATAAAAACCATCATTGAACAAA
>CAMYJP010000422.1 GCA_947258675.1 uncultured Desulfobulbaceae bacterium
GAAACGTTTGAGGCAGGGGAAATTCTAAGCAGTTTAATTGAAAAACCTGTTGATAGTTTTTCTATACCGTTTGGGTTTTACGACCGGAGGGTTCTTGCAGCGCTTAAACATTATCGTAAGATCTATACTAGTGAAGAATTCCGCGCCACAGACAACAAACGCATTATCCCCCGCATAGCCTATACTAAGAACTGGACTGTTGACACCTTAAAACTTAAAGCTATGGAGAAATACACAGTAAAACAAAGAGTTTGGCATGCAATGAAGCACACCATCAAAAGGGTTCACAGAATATCGTCCTAAATAGACGGGCTCCAGATATGTCACAGTATTGCCAGTTAATTTGAACATCAAAATCCAATATATACCATTTCAGAATAGGTGTGGTCGATGTTCAGAATGGGTGCAGGACCAAGGAAGTACTTCGCTCCCAGTCCATGGAAATATTTCCCCAGCATTCCTTGAACCTGACCGGAAGCATCAACAAGCATAAACGGGCAACCGTGTTTCAAAAGCCAATGATTTATGGTCAGGCTGTTTTCGCTGAATACGTCAAGGGATTCGCAATAGATCAATTGAGCGACGGGTATCAGTTTTTTTATCGTTCGCTTGATGAATATCAGCGGCGCCAGAGCCTCTGAAGATTCCAAGCATATACAGAGGCAGTTCATGCGGCTGTGATCTTTCAATAACTGAACTTGTCTGGTGTCGAGTTCGGCCTTCTCGGCCTCTTCAATGGTGAGCAGACGCCCCTTGGATCTTGTTGTGCCGATACCCAGCATCTGACCGCTACAAAAGGGCTTAAAACCGTATTTTTCTACGGTGTTAAGAGTATACCAGACAGGCGACAGGTTGGTGGTTGTAACAGTGTTGTCACCACACGCTTCTCCATATAATAACTTGGCTGCTTCTCCTCTGTAGTGGGGACGAACGGTCCAGTTGGATAAATTGATAAAAACCAGCGGCGTGTTCCAAGGTCCATGAAGAGAACCACTTGTCAGCATGACGCCCTGGACGCCCTTATCATCAATAACATACCCGTATCTTTGTGTCTCGGCGGGGTGGTCCCGTTCTCTAAGCCGGCGAAAGACAGCTTTATAAAACTCTGCATTATTGTTCGGGAAACCTTCACAAAGCACCTGTATAACATCAGGAATATCCTGATCTTCAATGGGACGAATAGTATATGTTTCCTTCATGATTGTATCAGTTTGCCTCATCTCTATTTTTGATAGTTAATAAAATCTGATTACCACTAATTCTCAGTTACACTCGGGAGACAGATCAAATTTTTCCACAAGCGGCAAGGGATTGATTTTTTTTCATGCATATATGAGTGAAAATTATTCTGTCCCCGGGATATTTCTGACAAGGGATCTTTTAATGGGTGACCTCGTTATGACCCTCTTTACAACTTCCCCTTAAGCTCTGCAATCACTACTATAATATATGGACCTATAAAAAAGATTCCGTACAAATAGTTTTTTGAATTCTTCGAATTCTTGTCGGACCAAGCCAACATCATGTTTTATATGGACAAAGTATGTAAAAAATGCTTCTTTTTTGTCTTAGCCTAAACTTTTTGTAGTCAAAAAGAATACTTTAAGAGTTAGACTGTTTGCTATAAACATTTCCCAGGGAGATCACATACAAAGATATTCTTTGATTGATAGGCCAAAACTTGTTGAGCTGCTTGATATAAAAGATGAGGAATTAAAATCAGCACATGGCATGTGGGTTGAAAATACACTGCAAAATGGATCAACCTGTCGTAATCCTCTATGGATGGAAGCCATCGTTTTTGGAGATGAGAGGTTCATTCTATTGACAAAAGAAAAACTAGGCGGAAAAGCGATCGGAAGAGAACCAATTGCCTCTGATTCCGGCTTTGAGCGAAAAGAACCTTCAGCTCCTTATCAGCCACTATTTCCATATGAAAAAGAGGTTCTAAGCTTAGAAAACAGCTACATTTGGGATTCTTCCTGTTTAAATACAGTATGATAGTTTGGTCCGACTGGGTTCGTAGTAGTCCTATATTTGCCTTGGAATAAGAAAGTGACTTGTTTCAAGGCCAAATCCTAATACCTAAACCCCTAAGACCTCTGGATAAAAGTATCCGATAAACTGGGGAAGGTTCAATCTGTCCCGATTTTTTCCGATCGCTGACTGAGTAGATCTTCAATTTCTTGAAACCTTGTTTCATTCTCCTGGTTTCTCACAGGAGAGTACCTTGCTAAGGATAATGCATTTTTTTGTTGAGCATTCTCTGCCAAAATACTTGCATCTTTTTCAACTAATACTTTCACTATTCCAACATTTCCTTCTTTTGCAGAATGCATTAAAGGAGTTTCATACTCATTATCAACTGAGTTTATTCTAGCACCATTTTGGATGAAAAGTTCGGTTACTTGTCCTGACAAATCTTGTCTATCATCGGGCCAAATTCCTGAAGCAATATAATGTAAGGGAGCCTGACCAGTGTGCTCACAACTACAATCAAAATTTGCCCCTTTTTCTAATAATAATTTATAAACCTCGATGTCGTATTGGGGACCTATATGGATAAAAACATTTTTTATATCCAAAGGATGTTTTAGTAAAGCTTGAAGAACTGGCATGGAATAATGATATCCATAATGTTCATACAAGATAGTGTCATGGGGAATAGCACCACTTTTCAACAGGAAAAGAATGATGTCTTCATCTTCTCCTTTAAAAG
>CAMYJP010000423.1 GCA_947258675.1 uncultured Desulfobulbaceae bacterium
TCGCCCTGAAAAGACACTCTCGACCATAGCTGCAGTGATGAATCCAATGAGAATAATATCTCCGTAATTGCTTATCTCTCACCACACTGTTTTGATTCTATGCGGCTTAAGATATTTATTGTGAGTGGATATGTCCAGGCTTCATTGAGAGAACAAGCGATTTAACAGCCTTAATTAATAATTCTTCAATGGATTGCAGAAGTTAATGTAAAACAGGAACTTGTCTTAAGCAAAAAATATAATGTTGCATCCTGAATCATAAACATATATTAAGATTTTTCTATTTTATTAAAATATTTTTTATGTATAGTCCTTTACTGCATTTAATGGATAATATCATAAAAGATTTGCAATACAGATTGATTTCATTTATTGTTGCAATGCTTTCAAGCATAATATGTATCATCCTATTTATTTAGAATCGAGTTACAGGAGGATAGAATGAGTAAATCACTTGTTGAAATGACCGCGGAAATCATACAGTCACAGATTAGCAGCAAAGAAATGTCGACAGAAGATATCAAAGCGGCACTCAATGAGACTTTCCAGACATTAAAGACATTGCAGGATTCAGAAATTTCTGGTCAAGCACTGCCGCAGGAAGACACCAAGCCTGTTATGGCTCCTGAGAAGTCAATTCAGCGAAATAAGGTGATTTGTCTGGAATGTGGTCAGGAATTCAAGATGCTGTCACCAAAACATCTTAGAACCCATAGCCTGACACCCAAAGAGTATAGAAAAAAATGGGGCTTCTCTATGCGACAGCCTCTCTGTGCCAAATCTCTTTCCGAGCGGCGTTCTAAATCGGGTAAAAAGAGGGGGCTGCCAGAAAACCTGAAAAAGGCAATAGCAGCCAGGACTAAAAAGAAAAAGTAATCAGGTCTCACTGTAAGCCCTACCCTATTTATTTACATCCAGGTTTTATAACGCATGATCGGCATCTTTGATTCCGGTGTCGGCGGCATGACAGTAGCTCGGGCGATTGAAACAATCTGCCCGGGCTATCCTCTTGTCTATTTCGGGGATATCGCCCACACACCCTACGGTTCTAAAAGTATAGAAACCATAACCCGTTACTCCAGGCGAAATACCGACTTCCTGCTGGAACAGGGAGCCCGGGTAATCGTTATCGCCTGCAACTCGGCATCCAGTACCGCATCAGAAACTCTTAAAAGCAGCTACGATGTGCCGGTGATCGACGTTATCACTCCGGCAACAAGAAAAGCTGCCGAGGTGAGCCAGAGCAAAAGGATAGGCGTCATCGGTACAAGAGCCACCATCAATTCCAATATCTATGAACGAAGGATCAAGGAGATTGCCCCGGAAAGTGAAGTATACAGCAAAGCTTGTCCGCTTCTTGTTCCTCTGGTTGAAGAAGGATGGCTGTCAAAGCGAGAAACAAAAATGATTCTGAAAAAGTATCTCTATCCTCTTCGCTTAAAAAAAATAGACACCCTCGTTCTGGGCTGCACCCATTATCCTCTTCTTACAGAACTTATCAGAACGAGAATAGGACAAAATGTCAGGCTTATCGATTCCTCAATAGAGACAGCCGTATATTTAAGAAATTTTCTTGAAAACTCTCCGGAAACAAAAAACGATATTATTGAAAATGATTCCCCAAGCAGATACTTCGTTTCCGATTTAACCAACCCGGTCCAGGAATTGGCCACCAAGATTTTCTGCCGGAACATTCACCTTGAGAAAGTCCATGTATAATATCCATTTTTTTCGAATGATCCAGTTCAATTGCCTGTTATTAATTTTCATTTTCTGTTTACCCGTCGTCTCTTTTGCGCTGTTTGACGATAAGACTACAGACCAGATTGCTCTTGAACTCCAACAACACTATTCAGGTTTGACAAGTCTTCAGTTTTCATTTTCCCAGATAACTGGTTCTGGTGGTAGAAAACGCCACGGAATGGGTGATGCTGTTTTTGTAAGAACCGGAAAAACTAATCCCCCCGGTAAAACCGTTCCAAGTGTAATGCGCTGGAACTATCATCAGCCCGATAAGCAGATAATCATCAATGACGGCAAAAACATATCCATTTACACTGAAAAAGACCGGCAGCAGCTTGTGACCTCGGCAAATGAAATGGATTCAGATATCACCTACGCCTTTTTAACCGGAACAAAAAATCCCCTTGATGATTTCAAGACCGATTATGCGGATGCCCGCTTTCATTTTTCCATTCCCGGCACTCGTCTTGACGGTCTTCAGCTGATTCCAAAAGAGCCGCATTCTCAGGTACAAGTTATTCATCTCTGGTACGATGAACAGTTGATTATTCATAAGATCATCATTGAGGATCATTTCGACACCCTGACCGAGCTGGTGTTCGCAGATATAAGATTAAACAGCCTTCAGGGAAAAGATCAGCAGGAAATTGACAGAATAATCGGTTTTATCCCTCCGGAAGGAACGGAGATTATCACCCAGTAATGCTACTGAGCAAGAACTATGCACTTAGCTCTAGTCTCCATGCCCTGGGCGATTTTCAATCGCCCCTCAATCCAACTCGGAGCACTTAAAAGCTTCTTGGCTGGTAAATCTGCTGATATCGCGGTGACCAACCTTCATCCATACCTGGACCTGGCGAAACATTTAGGTCCGAAGTGCTACGAAAGCATTTCCGGCAACAGCTGGGCGAACACGACCCTGACGAGCGGAACGCTCAGGACGGACGTCGACAATGCCCTGCCCGCGAGCG
>CAMYJP010000424.1 GCA_947258675.1 uncultured Desulfobulbaceae bacterium
TCATTGTAAATGCACCTTTCTTTAGATTTTTTGAGAAGAAGGTAGGACGAAAACTGAAAATTTTCAGAGAGCGCGAATGTTCAGCACGCTGCAATATCTATCTGATTTAATTTTCATTTGTACGGATGGGTAATTATGACATGAATTTAAAATATGTAAATCATTTTAATTTAGAGGAGGTTGCCGGATGCAGAGGCTGCTGCCTCGATCCATGCTGAGAGATTATTGGCCGGGGTAATCCTGTTGGCTGTTTTCAAAATAATACTGGTTTCAACATCGACCAGGCGCAAATCAAGGCGCATAATGTTGTCTAGGACAATATAACCGCCAAATACCATAAGCTGGGCTCCGGCCATTTTGCCCAGACGCAACCGGCTTGCTTCATCTACCAATTCGTTAGTCCCAATATTAAGTTCTTCAAGGGCAAGCAACAGCCTTTCCCTTTCAACCACCGTATATTTATTTGAATCTTTGAATGTCTGAATTACTCTTGCTGATAGCAATTCACCCAAATCAGGAAAGGGAGAGCCAGAGGGACTTAGATCTTCCAAGTCCCAGATGGCTACTGTTGCTCCCTCGGATACGGTCATTCGCTGCTGCTGCGGCTGCTGAGTTGCACAGCCAGCGATTACCATAAGTATTATTAAAGTACAGCTTAGTAAGAAAGCATTTGTCTTCATCCATTCATCTCATGGTAACAGCCGGGTCAATTTTTTCCTTAATTTTGTCATCTGTTTTAAGAAAACGTTCTTGTTTGACAATTTTTGCATAACTCAAACTCGGTTCAACGCGGACTACTTCAATCTGTCCGACTACCTTTGGCAGGCCGCGTAGAGTTTTGCCTTTATATTGAATTGCCTCTTGCTCCTCTATGACATCAAATTTTGCTCCAAGAACAACCCCCTGCTCAGAGCCTACGTTAACCATAACCTCATCCGCAGTGGACTGAACAACATACCCTTGGAGAGGGTATTTCAGAATAATGGTTTTCAATATTTCCCTGTTGAGCCTCAGAATTTCCTTATCAAGAGAAGCGCTGGTGGGAACCTGCCTGGTTATAACTTTTGGGATAGCAGACGTCTCCGTATCAATAAAACGCAGGCTCAATAGGGTTCCATCAGGAACATAATATATAGTACCGGTACCGATTACTTTAGCAGCAAGCACATTACCCAATCGCAATGCTGTTTCCGGATCAGCAAGATCCGAGGCACCAAGATTCAATTCTTCCAGGAGTCTCTCCAGCAGTACACGTTCCACTACCTGCACTCTGCCGGATGAATTCAATTCATTGCCGAGCTGCGAAGTAAGAACAATAGAAAAGCCGTCTCTTTCAGAAAGTCCGCCTTTTTCCTGGAAATCGACAAAGGTCATAACCATGGGCCTGGATGTCCAGGTATCTTCTTTCTTCAACCAGGTATCCTTCTGGCTTTTAAACCGGTCAGCAAGCTCTTTGACCAGGGAGTCGATTCTTTTCTTCTTCTCAACATCAGACTGCATGGTGAGCATATCTTCAGCTTTTTTAGCCAAAATTGCGGAAAAAGTATCATTCTTATCAATAGTTAATGCCTGGCGATAGGTATCCAGCGCCTTATCCCATTTTCCTTCTTTCTCGTATGTGAGCCCCTTATTGGAAGTTGCTTCTACATAATACGGATCAATGGCAATAGCCTGGTCATACAGGTCCCTGGATTTTTCATATTTACCCTGGTTCGCTTTGAGCCTGCCAAACTGATTATAGGCAATAGCCCTTTGGAAGGAAGGGGCAATATTTTTCCCTATGGCCTTTTCATATTCAGCTTCGGCTTCCTTTTTCTTGTTCTGGCTGTATAGGACGTTGCCCTTGATGACATGGGCATATGCTCGATCCGGGGCTTTCTTTATTACGTCAGCAGCTATCTCAAGAGCCTTATCAGTCTCGCCTTTTTGAACATGAATCGCTGCCATCCCCTCAAGCCCAACGGCAACTCCTTTGCCAGGCTGCCTGGAAAGTTCATCGAATATGGAATTCGCCCCTTCAAGATCTCCTTCATTCAAAGAGGCATATCCTTTAATGGCTTTCGCTTCAATATTTTCCGGATTCTGCTTGATAACCTTTTCAGAAATGGCCTTAGCGAGACCATTCTGTTTTCTCTGCAATTGTCTTTCAGCTATGCGAACCAACATAATTTCAGTTGTCTTGCCGCCGCCCTGAAAATAATCGAGCACCTTGAGATTTGGTCCAAGGACACAGATTGTCGGCAATACAAGTTTTGCGCTGTAAAGATCACTGACCGCAGAGTCATCCAGTAGCACTGGAAATCCAGGCTTTGTTACCTCAAAAAAGCTATTTGCCGTTTCTTTTGGAGACATGGTAATTCCCCAGACAGCAATATTTGCTTCTCTATATTGTTTTACCAGTTGGTCTATATCCAGCAGGCCCTGCTGGCTTGGCTTTGATTCGGCATCGAAAAAATAGAGAATGAGCATGGGCTGCTCGTTCATCTCAGCCAGATCAAGTTTTTTGCCGGATATATCCTCCAGCGTAAAAGCCGGGGCAATATCGCCGGTAACAGGTTGGCCATGTCCTGAAACAGCCCAGGTCAGCAGGATAACCGACACCATAAGGACGATAAGGTAGAGTTTTTTCATTATACGGTTCATTTTGATACCTCCTGACGACTAAGCTAATTGAGAAAGTTCTCTCCTTTCATAACTATTTCCATCTCATATG
>CAMYJP010000425.1 GCA_947258675.1 uncultured Desulfobulbaceae bacterium
TCAATCGTAATATCGTCCTGTATCATTTTGGCCGGATACTTTGTATTCACCAAAAACAAAAAAAAACAGGCAATTCGTGATGTTCAAGAACTCACCAGGGCCATAATGGGTTTCTATAAAAAATACAACCGATTCCCAATTGTAACATATGAAGAAGATGAACAAAATTTTGAAATTACTGATGTGCTGGCTGGAACTAAATGGAACACAGGAGATTCCATATCTGAAGAGGTTGCGAAACTAAATCCAGAGTCGATCAATTTTATTGAGTATTTCCGTGGTCGAAAAACAGTCAATGGAATGATCACTGACCCTTGGAATCAGCCATATCATATAGCATTTGATACAAACGATGATGGCATAACAGAGATATCTATAGAACCCAGAGGAAAGGAAACAATCAAACGTATTGATGCTCCCTTAGCAATATGGTCGAATGGGCCAAATCGTCAATACGGTTTCGGTAGTAAAGATGAAATAGCAAGTTGGTTAATATTCTTACGATCACACACAAATAGGAAGAGTATGTCCTGACCCCTGCCTTTTAATTCCTACCTTTCTAGTGCCACTTATCCTGGCTTTTTACCAGCGCATCTTAAGGAAGTTTGGACCTATTCCTGCAAGTCGATTTCGAGGGACCTTCCCTCATCTCTTGTACAGCACGGCACTTTGAGGTATATAATCCTTTGGGGCGTTCGTGGCACACTGGCAACATATGTTAACTTTTTTTAATTCAAGATAACGGAAAGATATTAGCTCAGGCTACAAAATTAAACTGTTAGTTTTGAAAAGGAACTGTTATGCATGATGTCTGGGTAGCATTAGGATTGACAGTGTTTGCCGGCATGGCTACCGGCATTGGTAGCGTGATTGCATTTTTCGCAAAACAGGCAAATTACCGTTTTCTTTCTGTGGCCACAGGTTTCTCCGCCGGTGTAATGCTTTATGTATCCTTTGTCGAAATTTTTATTAAAGGCGTTGATTCACTTGTTGCAGTCTATGGTAATTACTGGGGACACTGGATTAATACTGCATCATTTTTTGGAGGCATTGGATTAATCGGTCTGATTGACTACGTAATTCCCTCAGCAGGCAATCCCCATGAAACCCATACAAAGGAAGAAACTGTTCCCCTTCACAACACCTTAGCTCCCTTGCCGGACTTCAATGCTATCTCCGAGGATCCGGAACATGCTCCACCCGGAGCTCATGATCATCGTATTCATCATGACAAACTTTTACGGATGGGGCTATTTACAGCTCTTGCAATTGCAATACACAATTTCCCGGAAGGACTGGCAACATTTTTGGCAGCATTGGAGGACCCAAGTGTTGGCGTAGCCATTGCCATCGCTGTTGCACTGCATAATATTCCAGAGGGTATCAGTGTGTCAGTGCCAATTTTTTATGCTACAGGTAATCGTAAGAAAGCGTTTGGCTATTCACTGCTTAGCGGCATATCTGAGCCTATAGGAGCAGGAATTGCTTATCTCGCATTACGATTTTTTCTTGGAGATGCATCTGGTGTAATACCGCCTCAGGTAATGGGCATGCTTTTCGGTGGGGTTGCAGGAATCATGGTATATATTAGCCTAGATCAACTACTACCAACAAGCCGGGCATACGGCAAAGGGCATGACAGCCTTTTAGGGCTTTTAGCGGGTATGGCAGTAATGGCTCTCAGTCTGTTGTTGATGAAATGATGTAATACACAAAACAAAGCATAGTGCTATAAGCTTTTTTCCTGACTTTTCTGTTTTAGATGAAAATATTCCTTGAGTATCTAAGATTTGTCAGGTTGACATAACCACACTACACCTGATAGAAAATTGTCAGGTTTTAGAATTTAAGGTTTTGGCAACATACGTTAACTTTAGTGTGATTCAAGATGGTGGCAAGTCGTGTTGACTTATGAATTAACCCAAAGAAGAATCAAAAGGAGACCCTCTTTTCCTTTTGAATAATTAACTATTTTTATTAAATTATGATGTTAGCCTTACGACAACGAAAATGTTTTTCCCGTTTTCTATTAACAATCATTTATGTTCTTTTTCTAACATTCGTCACAGGAGTCTCTAACTCTAGAGCGGACGATCGGCTCAATTCTTTTCGCTTATATACTGGTCGGTTGTTCACCAATCATTGGGAAGATTTTTTCCAACATCAAAACGATTTAAACTTTATAGATTCCTATTTTGCAGCTGCAACGTTGTCGCATCAAATACACAAATTGGGGGACAAAGTAAGTTTAGAGATCGAGGGCCAAGTGGTTAAACATTTTAATTATCAAAACCATTGGGAAATAAACACTTTGGTCACGGCACGTTGGGGTCCGTTTTGGTGGGATGCTATTCTTGATACCAGTGCGGCATTCGGGTTAGGACCTTCTTGGGCAACCGATAAGCCGGAAGTAGAAAATGAAAATGATGGCGACACGTCACAGTTCCTGATTTATTGGATGATGGAGTTGACATTCTCTTTGCCAGCTTATCCGCATACCGCCTTGATTACGCGTATTCATCATCGCTCAAACGGTTTCGATCTCGTTGCTGATGACGGTGGTTCAAATGCTTTTGCCCTTGGTCTCGCATATCAGTTCTAACCCGAATGCCGCACCGCTATCAATATAGCATTTCTCAACATTTTCTAAACTATCACTACTATAAAGGGTGAAATTATAGATTTTTCGTTGCCCAAAGATAGCCACCATA
>CAMYJP010000426.1 GCA_947258675.1 uncultured Desulfobulbaceae bacterium
CTTTTGGCTTCAGCTGTTTCTGAAAATAGAATGAGAAAAAGAGTAGTTACAAAAAAAAACGCAGCGCACGAAAACGGATTTACCCTGGTATTCATTACAGGCAGGCCCTTTTTTCCAGTTTAATCATTTACATTTCTTATTTCCGCTCTTCACATCCTTACAAAATGTAATGATAATACTTATCTGTGTGCATTTGCTCCTTCACTTAATGCTTAAAATATCTCTGGGGGATTCCATAAACGGAATAAATAACCGAACGGTAGATACAGTCTCTGATAGCAAGTTCCATGGATGTATTTTTGTAAGCTCCCAGGCTGATCGGCATTTCAGTTTTACCTCCTCCTATTTTCGTACCTATAGCAGCCTGGCTGGACATTGCCGACCCGGCAATACGTTTGGCAGCCACCAACCTTCCAGTGGCGATATCCACCACACGAATATCAATGGCCATATGTGCATCTTTTGCTTCAGCCGATGCCTTTAGGGGCACTTCAGCCATTTCAGCCTTGAGGCCGCCGCCAACTGCCTCTGCTTCAAATTCCGTGACAGTGCCATATATCATCAATTCAGCCACTTCCATCTGACGACCTAATTTTGGAGATTTCTTACTCGCCATTTTGGAATAGCTGAGTTTCTGTTCCGCGAGCAAACCTTCAGGATCGAGGCGGTCAAGAACATTGAATCGCAGAGATTCAAATAATGCTGTTTCAAGCATTTCCCTTAGACCATCTCCGATATATGTGGTTGCTCCTCTTGCTTTCACAGTAAAATCACCCACTGCAATGTTTGCCGTTGGACCTCCATAATTCATATCAAGAGTCTTTGGAGTTTCCTGTTCCGGCGGCGTGAATGTGGTTACATACTTTCGATTTGACACGCAACCGTTGAGAGACAACAAAAACCCGCAAAAGAAGCAGATGATAACGAAGGGTAATGTTTTTTGCATTGTCATTCTCCTTGTTGGTCTTGTTCTTTGTAAACTCTTATTGTTTGAATTTGATACTTCCAAATCGACTCACTACTTGTATAACTACTTCCAACAACAATGTATTAAAGGTTCTTTAGAAATCAGCTGCCAATAAAGGGCGACTATTTTTGGTCAAACCAATAATAGCACTCTTAAGTCCATTTCCATGTTCCAGATGTTATTCATAATAGTATTCATGTTCATATCAAAACAATTTCTAATCTCCTTTTTTTTCAGGCAACCCTGGATGAAAATAATACAGCGTGGGCGGGAAAAAGGGTGGGATATGATAAAAGAATGGTGTGGGATATGGATAGGGATACTGATAGGTATATGGATTAGGGTAAGGTTGGTAAGGAGGAGGTAAAGGTGGAGGAGGCGGAGGTTCAAATTTGTCGGGATCTTTCAGCCATTTTTGGGTCTGTTCCAGATTGAACCAAAGATCCGCAGATGAATAGGATCGTGATGGTCGTGAAGCCCAATAATCCCAATAACGGCGAGCTGCTTCGGCAACTGCCCGATCCTTTTCCCGTTTATCCCAAAGCCGCATAGCCTCCCGGCCGGCCTTGTCAGGATAGCTTTCAGTCTCCTCTGCAGCCAGAAGCAAAGCGCCATTGGTTAACAACAGGCTAGATACAAGCAGAAAAAGAAATACTTGATTACGCATATCCCCCCTTTTGGTACTATATGAAAAACGAGATCAATTGTGTAAGATAAATAAAAAAAATTATCTGAAACAAAACCGGATCAATCGGTAACCCTGACGGTTCTGTGTCTTTGCTGAATTAATCTTCACTCATTATATTAAACATATATATACCAATTTGTCGAGTCAAGTATTGCTTCTGTTGCTACAATTATATTAATTTACATGCTCAACCATTTTCTTCTTGGATTTTCATAGGTCTCCTCCCTACAATCCTTGAAAAAACCCACTATTTCTGATAAATATATAGAATTACTCTGACGATTAACAAATAAAGGTGTTGTTACGTTGCAAAGAATTTTTCAATATCGAACATGATAGTTCCCATGCGTTGAGATCCAACTTTTTTCAGGAAAATTCTTCTCTCTCAGATCAACATGGCAATGTGACCGGTATTAAATTTTCAGATACCAGTTCCAAGATAACCTTATTTCAGGGGAACACACTTGCTACCATTAATAAGACAATTCATATTATTTGTTCTTTATGTAATAATCTTTGTCCTTTTTCAACTTTCCCCTGTCTGTTTTTCGCATGCAAACCAGATTTCCGCTGCTTCAGATTCTGGCAGGTCCAACAAGACCAACGCCCAGACAACTAAAACTACAATGGCTTCACACCCCAAGGAGTCAACACGATATGTTCTAACTCTTGAAGATATTATTAATCAGGCACTCAAAGCAAACCGTAACTTGGCAGACTCCATGGATACTCTGGAAGGAGCTCAACGTCTGGTCATAAATGCCGAGGCGGAATTCGAGCTGAAAATACTGCCAAACGCCAGAACTGGATTTTCAGGTTCGAGCACTGGAGGAACTGAAGGAGTCCATGGTATTGGAATTTCACTTAATAAAAAATTAAAATCCGGCACCCAGGTAAAAATCAGCCCTGGCCTTGAGAAATCCACGGATCTTTACCAGACCGAGGTTGATACCCAACTGAATCAACCCCTCCTGCGAGGGAGGAGCAAGGAATTTAATCTTGCCGGCCTTTATGGAGCGGAGTTCGCTACGAGAACAGCACAACGTAACCTT
>CAMYJP010000427.1 GCA_947258675.1 uncultured Desulfobulbaceae bacterium
GAGCTTTCCGTGTATCGATCCGCCGGGCAGACCCGGAAAAACCACGTCAACCGCCTCGGCAGAGGGGAAAATAATTCTCTTCTTCTGTTGAGGCATCTCATGAACTAAAGACCCGACACTAACCGCCAGGACCTCGGCTATTTTAAGTAAAGCCGGCAGAGACGGGTAGATAAGGTTTGATTCTACTTGGGAAATCGAACTCGGGTTAACCCCTACCATTTTTGCCAGTGTAGCTTGCGAGAAACCCCGTTTTAGTCGGAGTTCCTTAATGCGAAACCCCAAGTTGAGTTGGCCGGGCCCCTGTTTATCCTGATCAAAAACGACATTCAGATCTTTTGCCATGTACTGATATGGTTTATGCGTGTCAACACTATCATGGTTCTCGGCCTTGATTATTGTCAGGGTTGTGGTGCCCCTGCTAATGGAAAGTTCAATGGCGACCTGGGTTATTTGATTAATCTGGGCTCTAAGGCGTGGCGAGTGAGCCTTCTTTTCCATGATCCAGTAGGCAATAGTGTTCAATTCATAAAGCCGTGGGCAGGAATGAGAATAAAATTTCAGAATAGCATCCTCTCCGCCCCATATTTTCTGCATTCCGGTCATGGTGTCAAAAATGAGGCGAACATCTCCCTCAAGGGATTCATGAACCTCATAAATCAGTTCCTTGACATGGTCCATATCCCTTGGTTTGTCGATTAACCTGACGTGGCAGAGGTGTTCTTGGTCATGTTCCTCATAGAATCTCATGAAGGTGGCGGAACAACTTCCTTTCCCACAGGTGAAACAATCAAGAATTGTAAGCCGGGTGCTTTCGGATATCGGTCCCAGCTTTTCAAGGAGATAGCGGGGTGAACGATCGAAACTTATATACATTACCGGCTGTTCCATCGCCAGGGTTGCCTGGATGAAACTAAGCAGAAAAACCTCTGCCAAGCTGCCGGAATCATCATACCAAACAACATTGTCTCCAATGAACAGGCCTCCCATGATCCGGTCCAGTTGGCTTACCCCGAAACTCACGCGATTTCTATCAGTCATGGTTATCACTCTTTTTGAGGCTCTGGAAATATGGCAAACCGCTTGCACGTTTGTATAATCAACAGTCGCTCATCCGCTTGTCATGATAGCAGATTATTGTACTTTTTCGCATATTATTCTACGCTTCAAGGAGCCCACCTAAAAAATTTCATTTTTTCCCTGCGCCTTTTAATCATAAGGTGGATGTATGCCTTTCAGGTAGCATTCCCTGCCCTTCCTCGGACAACACAATCCTTTTAATTGTTTAGTACAACTAAACTTGACAAACAAATTTTAAGTATATATAAAACATTTACCCAAAGGTATGAATCCGGTTTGCGGCTTTTCCCAACCGAGGAGCCGACAATATCATCCAAACGAGTACTTTTTTAATCCGTAGCCTTGGACAGGGGGAATTATGGCGGGAAAAAGATCTAAAAGTATTAATGTGGTTGAGTTATTTGGTTGTACGGCCCCTTTGAAGTTTTATGAGCGCTGCGCTGCTTGTGTGCGTTTTCATGACAACTGTTCAGATCTGGCCCTTGGAATAGACATCCTGCGTCGTTCCAAAAAGATTGAATATTCAATTGACGGCAAGAGTGATGCCAGCAGCATTCACATAAGCGACTTCAAATGTTCGGCACCGATCTACTATTATGAACGAACCCGGAAAAAATGCCCGCATACGGGGCGTTGCCGTGAAGAAGGGCTCCTTTTGGCATTGCTGACAAGGAAAAAGACCCTTGACTATTCACACAAGGAAGTGATTGAATTTCCCGCCGTGCGGCGCCGCAGAGTTGTCAGACCGGCACATCTCAAGCCACTGCAAACAAAGGCCGCCGAAGCAACCTGACGGAAAGACGATATCATGCGATTTGATAATGTCGAGTAGACCCGTTTCTTCAGGTAATCCGGCGAGATAAAGCTTCGACCTTTATTGACGCCTCTTCGTTACGCGACTACTACGTCTTGTAAACTCTCATCTTCAGACCACCCGTGGGCTTCGGGCCGCCCCCAGAACCGTGCTTGTAGCCGGTAGCCGGGGGTCTGGCTTGACAAGAGAGCCGGGGTCTGGGAGCCGCGAGAGAAAAGAGAGAAAAGGGACGTCCATTTGTAAATTTGTGAGCAACCAGTGCAACCAGTGCAACCAGGGACGTTGTCGAATTTGATGAATAACTGAGCTATGTAATGGAATTAAAAAGATATGGAGATAGTTATGCCGCGGCAAGCAAGGCTTGACATACCTGGCACCCTGCATCATGTAATTATCAGAGGAATAGAACGTCGCAAAATCGTCGATGACCGCAAAGATCGTGATAGATTTGTGCTTCGTATGGGGCAACTGGCTTCAGAGACCGGGACAGTTATTTATGCATGGGCGCTCATGACCAACCACGCCCATATACTCCTGCGCAGTGGCGTTGACGGCTTATCAAATTTCATGCGGCGTTTTCTGACCGGATATTCGGTCACATACAATCGCCGTCATAAACGATATGGTCATGTTTTTCAGAATAGATACAAATCCATTGTCTGTGATGAGGATTCTTATTTTCAAGAACTGATCCGATATATACACCTGAATCCCCTGCGTGCAAAACTGGTAAAGGATACGGTAGAACTAGAGGCATATCCTTGGTGTGGTCATGGAGCAGTGACCGGCAGAATCAAGCATGATTGGCAGGATC
>CAMYJP010000428.1 GCA_947258675.1 uncultured Desulfobulbaceae bacterium
CCCCCTTCTCAACGCCAAAAAACTCACTTTCAATCAAGTTTTCTGGCAGAGCTGAGCAGTTTACCCCTATAAAAGGTCCGTTCTTACGATCACTTTGATAATGGATTGTTGATGCTACCAGTTCTTTGCCTGTGCCGCTTTCACCAAGAATGAGAACCGTGGAATCTATTTCAGATACCTTGCTAATAAGCTCGTACACATTGTTCATTGAGGGACTGTCGCCAATTATATTCGGAAAACTGAAACATAAAGAAAGATCTTTTTTGAGTTTTATATTTTCCTCACGAAGTAATCGTAACTCAAGAGCTCGATCCAATATCAGGTTGAACTCCTCAAGGGAGAAAGGCTTGGTGATATAATCAAAAGCTCCGATCTTCATGGCTTCGACCGCGTCTTTAATAGTCCCATGAGCTGTTATGACGAGAACCACTGCTCGCGGTTCTTTTTCTAATATTCGTTTTAAAATATCAAGGCCGTTCATATCAGGCAGCATTACATCGGTAACGACCAGGGAAACGTCCTCTTCTTCAAAAGCAGCTAGGCCATCCGCGCCGGAGGCACAGGCAAGAACTTCATAACCCTTCATGTTCAGAGAGTCGGTGAGGGTAACTCTCATGATTTTGTCATCCTCGATAAGGAGCAGTCTGTGTTTCATGTAATCACTCTCCTAAATCCATATCGGTAAGGCACCCTTTTTTTTCTGATCGCGGCGCGGTTCAGGTAGCCAAAAAACGTTACAAAAATGTAACGAAATTTTCTTGGCTTGCAGTGCCTAACCCCTTAAAATTCAATCAAAAATACCATCTTTAGCAAACACCAATAATGAATGAAGCCATTTTGTTACAATACCGTAACACATCGTGATGTTTTTCGCCAAAGAATAAAGTGGCTGAGATTTCGGGCGTTCTGATTTTTTTTGAAAATCCAAGCGGTTACTCCCATTCCTGAAAAATGGCATTTGAATTGCAAATAAATGCTATTGAACCATAACAATTAAAGTAAGCAAAAGGTATTAAAAGGACCGGGAGTATCAGATGAGGATGGCACATGAGTTCAAGCGAATATTCCTATCGAATTTTGTTATCATAACCTCTATTATAGCCTTCTTTTTTGTAACCAGTTTTACTGTATCCAAGGCCTCGTCGGAGGATGTAACAAATAGTTGTATTCAGTGTCATAGCAGCCCCGCTTTTCGCATCACAAACAAAAAACTCTATAAGTATTTTCGCGATTGGGAGTTATCAATACACGCTCTGGAAAAGGTCACCTGCGTTGATTGTCATGGAGGAAATCCGAATAGCACTGATAAAAAGAAAGCGCACGGAGAAGATATACAACAGCTATTGACCCCTGTTAAATATGAGCAGATATCTGTGACATGTGGAAAATGTCACGAAGAAAATGCTAAAAACTATAAAAAAAGCAAACATTACATGATTATATTCCTAAACCCGATGACATAGCTGATATTTGCACTTCCTGTCATAACCCAGTTACAGAAAACCATCCAGAAGTTCCAGAATTCGCCAGTTATTTAATCGAAAGGCTGTCTTTCATCAATTACTATACCCGTTATCTCATCTCCAAAGGTGCGATGAAAGAGAATCCGCAATTTTCAAAAACAATTAACGAAGAATTTTCAGAGTTATCTCAGATTTGGCATACCCTTGAACTGGATAGAATTGAAGAGAAAGCCTTGCAGATAAGGGCCATGTTATTGCAAAAAAGAAAGGAACTTGATGATAAATAATTGCTTTTTCAGGGTCGTAATTTATTGGGTCTATGCCAAATTTCACCATAAAATAATCAGCCCCTTTTAAATACTGCTCAAAGTAACCCTTTTGCTGAAAGCAAAGTTATAAGTCTCCAGGAATAAATCAATGAGCAGAGCAATACCTGCCTACAAGGGTGCAGGCAATAACCTCATGACATTTTGTCCTGAGATCAGCCGGTAAGCGTAATTCGCATAATTATATCATCTTCGATTATGAGCAGATTGTGTTTCATGTCGTCTCACATGTACTATCAAATTTTACCGAAAAAGTTGTACCTACGTTTTTTCTGCTTGTAACTGAGATCTCCCCGCCATAGCTGTGTACAATCTCATAGGTCAGCCATAGACCAAGACCTGTTCCCTCGCCTGGCGCTTTTGTGGTGTAAAAAGGATCAAATATTTTTGAAATGTCATTCTCTTCAATACCTTCACCGGTATCGCTAACCTCAAGTATGACTTTTGATTCCTTGCAGAACGCATTTATGGTCAGTATTCCGCCTTCTGCCATTGATTGTACAGCATTGATCATTAAGTTGATCAGGGCCTGCTGCAGATCATTGGGATCAAGGTTGACAGTAAGTCCAGCCTTGATATTCTCTTTATAACTTATACTACTTTTCTTCAGTTTGTATTCAATCAGTTCATAGATATCAGATAATGCCTGTTTGACCTCAATATCCTGTGGTATTTTCTCGCCCTTGCGGGACATCCATAATAATTTGCCGACCGTGTTTTCAATACTGCTCAGACCATCTTTTAACAACTCGAGATAACGCTGCCTGAAATCAAGGTCTTCCCCTTTCTGCTCAAGCATCTCTACACAGTTAAATAAGCCGCCCAGCGGATTATTGATTTCATGGGCAACTCCGGAGGCCAGGATACCAAGAGAAGCTAGTTTCTCAGCCTGGAGAAGTTTGTCATGGGTGTTTTTCAATTCCAGATTCGACTGGTTTATCCTATCAATCATCCGGTTGAAGCTCTGGCATAGGAGGGTTATCTCATAGCTGCCTTTAATGTCTACCTTGACGTCAAGCATTCTTTCATCTGTATTTTCAATAATTCCAACGAATTGAAGGAGTTTCTCGTGGGTGCTTTTAAGTTCAAGATTTGAATCACGTATTCGGTCAATCATCTGGTTGAAACTCTGGCCCAGGCGGGCAATTTCATCGCTGCCGCTTGTGGTGATTACCCTGACATCGAGTTTATCCCCTCTCGCTCTTTCCATGATTTGGGCGAGTTCCGCTATTGGTCTGATGAACCGTCTGCTTAAGAGAACTATGATACCAAAGCTGATGGCAAGCATGATGATTGTGATGATGGTAACCCTTAATATTGTCGCTTGAATTTCTTGTTCCAGCTCTTTCAGCGAGATGGCAAATTTGAGTGTTCCCCATCGTTTTTTACCAATTGAGAGTGGCGTGGCAAAATCAAGGGCAGCAGAATCTGTTAGATGGTCATGAAATTTCTGGACCTCAGTGGAGTCTGAGGCGAGGGCTTTGTTGGTTATAGGGTCATCATAGACGCGGCCATATTCATTAAAATCATTATGGGAAATGATCCTGCCTTTTTCATCAAGCACTGCGATGTAAACCAAATTGATCTCTTTTTTGTTGAATATCCTTGTTATATAATTGTCGATTAACCCACCCTCTTCAACAAGTCCAAGCCGTTCATAGAGGAGGTCATTCATTATCTGGATCGCAAGAGTCTCTGCCAGGAGCCTTCCCTGTCTCTCAATATCCCTGTGCATGATCATGCTTTCCCTTCTATTAATTATCAAACCCGTAGTGACCATAAAAAGGATCACCGTGGAACAGGTTATAATGATAAATTTTCTTTGCAGAGAAAAATGCTTAAAAGATGTCGGTATCATAATTGTATATTAGGATGACAGCCAAGCCCGCATGATTTTGGAATATCATTGATCATTTTCCTGATATGCTCGTAGTCAAAGTCGCTGGCTTCTTTAAACCCCCCTCTGAACTCGGAGTCTATATTTTCTAAAACATTTTTGCCCTGATCGGTCTTAGAAATATTGATGAGGGCTGTCTTAACCGTTTCAACAATTGTATATGGCGTTTTCGGCCCGACAGTCAATGGCCCGGTGGGTATCGGCCCTGACCGTGAAATTATTTCCAATCCGAGTGGAAGATACTTCTCCGCCACGGACTCCCTGACGGCGCCGGCATCATACTTCC
>CAMYJP010000429.1 GCA_947258675.1 uncultured Desulfobulbaceae bacterium
TCCATGATTGGCAGATTTTGATAGGGTAGCGCAGCATTGATGACAATATCTGCCTGATATTTGCGAATCAATCGTTCGACTTCATCTGTATGGCAGGCATCGACCTCATCAACTACAATATCAGCACCACTTTCTTCTTTAATCCTGCGACAGCTGTCTAAAGAGCGGCTTGCAAGACAAATCGTATCAAAGCCGTTTTCAAGGTTGGAAGCTTTGAGGGCTGCCACTCTACCTACACCACCGCTGCCAATTATCAAAACATTTGCCATCTACTTCTCCTGAATTGATTACGATCATGGAAAATTAGGTTCAAGTCCCTATGAAAATTGAAGACAGTATTAATCTTAAAAAAATGTTCCACTTACATCAACCCCATTAGAATGAAGGTCAAGGTGAGGAGGCTGATCCAGAAAACTATCTGACTATATGTTGTAATTTATTTGCAGTTTTTAACTGTCGTGTGCTAGAAATAACTATTCAAATAGCACTTAATCTACTAGACAATAACAGCCCTTCCCTGTTCGATTTTCTTCAACCAGGAAAAAGCTTGGGATGAACACCTCACCATACATTGCTCTTGGCAGCAGATTGCTTGGTATTCCTGAGGTAATTACTCTTGGAGTGAAACCCAACTTTTCCGAGTATACTTCACATGAAAAAAAGTTGATCACCAACTCTCGCCTTATTCTCTATCCAACCCTGAACTACGCCCAATTCTTCACAACCATGGACATGAAAATATTTCCCAGCGTTGAAACCTACCTCTATGCGGATGAAAAAATTAAACAAACTACCCTTTTCACGATGTTGAACATCCCACACCCACGCACAAAATTTTTTTACCGTCCCAAGCACCATTTAATAGAACAAGATTTCAATTTTCCTTTTATAGCAAAATTTGCCAGGGGTTCTTCCCGAGGCAGAGGCGTTTTCCTAATTCATAACAAGGAGGAATTGGATCAATACCTGCAATGCACGAAAATAGCCTATATTCAGGAATATTTACCACACAAACGTGACCTGCGGGTAATCCTGATCAACTATCAACTTGTCCTTGCCTATTGGCGACACTGTGGCCCCGACACATTCAAGACAAACCTCCATCAGGGGGGCAAAATCGTTTTCGAAGACATTCCTGAAGAAATAATAAAGTGTGCTGAACAGTATGCCAGAATGTGTAAATTAAACGATGTGGGTTTCGACTTTATTCACAGTAAAGGGAATTGGCATCTTATTGAAGCGAATATGCTTTACGGAAGACAAGGGCTTAAAGAAAAAGGGTTGGTTCTTAAAGAAATTATCAGAGAAAAACTTATCTCAGGTGAACTGACCGGCTCGTGCTGACCCAGTCTTTCATTTTTTTACTTCCTGCCTTCATTGTTCACTTCTTGGTCGCTGTCTTTATTATCTATCTTTCTACCTGACTCTGACAATTTAAGATTCTCACAATTTGTACTTACATGCCTGACTTATACCTTCTTTTTCCCAAATCATAAAACCACTCTCGTTGAAAACTGAGTGAGGCCACACTACCACAATGTGATATTTTTCTACTAATTACAACAGGATAGGATCCTTTAAAAAACAAAAAAACCTTGTTTTTGATTGTAAGCGCACTCTGAATCTGTTAATAACCTGCCCCATATCAATTGGACCTGAGAGTTTAATTGCCATCTTAATCTATCGGCTAGGCTGATGGTCCAAGCTTTGCTTCGCTGTTAACTTATTTGATATATTCAGAATAAAATATCTTTCATTACGTTCATTTTCTTTGTTTGCCCAAAGAAAACGAACCAAAAGAAAGTGCAGCCGTTCACTTGTCCCGCTATTGGCGGGATTCCCTGTGCTCCTCGAAACGGCCGAGAGTTTGAAAACTCGCTTCGCTCAAACAGGTTCAAACTCTTGTTTCGTCCGTTTCTGTGGTGCTCGGCAGCGTGAAATGGCAAAAAAATCTCCTCATTGTATGGCAGCAAAAATTTTTGGGTTTAACTTTTAGTCCACACATTTAAGGAAGGCTGTTATTTTTTTCATTCTAAGAAATTTATGCATACCTACGTATTAATCTTAATAACCAAATATCGGAGGAACACAGATGTCAAAAATGCTATTTACAATTTCAAAAGGTATGGATCAAGGGCTGATGGTGGCCCGGGCCTTTCATTTTGCAAAAGTTGCAAAAGAAAAAGGACACGATGTAACAATATTCCTACTGGAAGACGGAGTGTACTGGGCACAATTCGGGATGACTGATGACTTCATTACTACTACCAGAGAAACAATGAAGGAACAGGTGGACTATCTGTCTAACAACGGTGTAATCTTTTATGTGTGCAAGGCTTGTGTTGATAAAAGACTGCTTGACCCGGATGAATTTATCACCGGTTGTGAATTACGAGCAGCACCAGAATATATTGAACTGCTGGATGAAAATGATTCCAATTTCATGGTCTAAATAATCCTGACAGTCATACTTCCAGGATTATGAAGAAGCTGATTACCACCGAAAGGCGCAAAGCAACTGGGACATACTCTGGCCCTTTGTGCCTTTCGTTCATACAGATAATTTCTTAGCTTGTAATGCGTAGGCAAGCGCGATACCAACCATGAACCCGACAGCAAGGTTAATTGCCAACGTCAAACCCAACATTAAAAGAGCGACAAAAAGATCTTTCCTGTTTAATAAATCAATAATAGTC
>CAMYJP010000430.1 GCA_947258675.1 uncultured Desulfobulbaceae bacterium
TGAAATAATTATAACCATCATAAACCTGATAAAAAACAGAAAGGTGTCCGGATCATTTTTGTTGGCAAGCTCTATTCATTCAATATCCTGAAAAACATTACTTTTTCACCCCAACCTATTATTTTTTCTGCTTTCCTCCCCAAATCCACCTCATAGCAATCATCTTTAGCAATAACACTTGGCCAAAAATAGCATTAATCTAATCTTCTCCTGGGATTGACTTTGCTTTCTAATTTGGTAAAAATAATGGGGAACTATGCGCTGCGAAGTATAAGTGGAAGGAAAGGTAGTGAGAATGACAAAAAACATATACTTAATTTTTATATGCATCGCTTTCATATATGGAATAGCTATAGGTCGATACGAAATTTTTCCATTCTCTACCATTCAGGGAATAAAAAATTTTTTATTTCCAATAGAGGAAACTACTACCTTCTCCAGAGAACATTAGAAACAAAACATACTAACCCTAACAGTTAATTGTGGACTGTTTTTTGCATTTCTCTAGTTGAAGTTTGGACCTGTTGGCAATAATTCATTTTTGCTAATATGAGATTTCTTGAATTGAATGTGCCGTCAGGAGGTTTAACGGCTGGAGTGTTTCGTTCTTGATATAATATTAGTTGTTCCATGCTTTCTTGTTAGAGTTTTGTACGAAATTCTATTACCTATATTAAAAACCATAGCATGGGGAGGGAAAAAGTTTTTTTCGCATAACAACAATTAAGCCTTGGGGGGGAACATATGATCGGAAGAATTTCATTCACTATTTTTCTTTTTTGGGTAATTTTTCTTCTTTCGCATTACAGTTATGCTTCTTTCCCTCATGCGCCCCATGATCTTGCCCATAGCGTATCGTGTGAAAGCTGTCATAGTGACGCCCTACCTGATACCAATCGTAGTTCCATCTGCGACACATGCCACGATCCTCATTTTCAGGCTCAGCTCATCTCCTTTGCTGATCCTAATTTCTATCTTGCCACTGGAACAATCGTAAACGGCACCATTGCTGACAACGGCGACAATACCACGACCTTTACATACTCTACAGCCAACTATAAACAGGGTTGGAACCCGGTGGTTGACAATGCCGACTGGGGTGCCAAAACCAATACCGGCCGGGGTCTTATACTCGTGGTAAATAAGCTAGTAGATACAACTGAGGTACCGGATCAGACTTTTGAGGTTAAATCTGCAACCGGAACCACAGTAACTATTATCGGTCCTATGGAGACTACTCTGGGAGGCAAGGCATTTGGTGTTATGTATGGTCAATTATTAAAATCAGAAATAAACACTCCCAACAGCGGCATCCGTGCGGTGAAGCTGTTTGACCCCAACGGTGGTTTTGTCGATGAAATCGGTTCTCCAGCTAAAGGTATCTGCCAGGTTTGCCATACCCAGACTCTGCACTGGAGTCCAGTTGCGCCCCCTGACGATGATCATTATGCGACCAGAGTATGCTCGGACTGTCATGATCATGGCTCAGGGTTTAAACCGGGTGCATCAGGCCAGGGACATGAGACGCACTTGACTGAGATTTATGGCCCTGCAATAGATTGTGTTGACTGTCATGGTTCAAACCAGCCACCATTGCTGGCCGACGGTAATAATCTAACAAATACAGGTGTCTGCAATTCCTGTCATAGTCCAGACGGTCCGTATGACGGAGTGGATGATGCAGCAATAGGCGCCAAGAATAATTGGCCTGATGGTGTCTATAGTGGGGGCCTTTTGGCAGCCGGCAAGGAAAGGTGGTGTGTGGGCTGCCACGATTCCGGGACCTCGTTGATCGGCGGCCGACAGGCGCCAGATGTTGCCGGGAACAATACGAGCTATGGATATTATGTGTCCGGACATGGCGGTTCAGCGGCCACTGAATGCGGGGCGTGCCACGGCGCGGATATGGACCATAACTTTGACAATAAGAAGACATTTGAGGCAGCTTCCAACAATTACGGCCCTGGATTCAGATTGAAACTCATAAACGATCAAGAGCCCATGGTTATACCTTTACCAGGCAGTGGTTGCTACTATGATTCAGAAAACTACAGGTTGTGTTATTCCTGCCATGATGAAAAGACACTGTTGAATGATACAAGAGAGTATGGTGTCTATGGTTGCGCCAGTAATCCGTATAACAGTGTCAATGACCCGACTGTGACGGAGATGACGACTTTTTTTAAGAATGAGCTGTTGGCAGGAGGAGTTCATCCCGTCAATTTACACTGGGATCATTTGGCTGATGCAGATAAAGGGACTGAATCATTTCAAGGCCTGGCGCCACTCTGGTATGTAAACGGCGGCCGCTCACGGGTATCATGTCCCACATGTCATAATCCACACGGTGATTTTCACGGTGCGGATATTCCAACAACAAAGATGACCCATGGAACCCTTGATATCGCATACGGCACCGATGCAAACGGTGATTACGGATTTATTGGTAGTAATGCTAATTTGAGTACAACCTGCACGCTGGTTTGCCATTTTGAGGAAGGCCATAAATGGTACAGGGATGAGCCCGGCACAGGCCCTTAACAGCATTGAACTGATAGAAAATGATACGGTTGCAGCTGAGGTGAGATTCTTTACTAAGAATAACATCTGCTATCCATAAAAATTAGGATAATTGATCAGATATATATTATAGGCATTATCAATAAAACGCACTGGTTTCAGTTAAACTAATAGCTGTCTCACATGTCTCACCGACAACAAGTGTCTCGCTAAAGTACTTGAGACACTTTTGGCCAACCATGATGGCCATCTATAAATTGAAATCATTCAATAAATTTTAAAATTACCCTAAATGCAAGTTTGATACTATGTCTCCCGCAATCCAATAGTTGTCTCAGAAATACCATAATGAGACACATTTCGTTTTCTATCCCCTCTCTGCTCAAAAACAAAAAATACCTAATAACCTACTGATAATTAATAATAATTTAATTATTCCATTATAAATTATTCCCCTTTTGTAATCCTTGGCACACTTGTAGCATTCACTTCTAGGCATGAGTCCCAACACTTCATTCATACAGCAGGTTTTAGAACTTACCCGAAGCATGATCATTCTGTCGGACGAAGGACATTCAGTTGCCCAGGATGATGGGTGTAGATTGCTTTGCGGGGTAGTTCAAGATTGTGCCTATAAAATTCGACTAGAAGCTGAACGAGAAAAAGAGGCGCATATCAAAGCCGGCAAATGGAGATCTGAAAAGAATAATGCATAGGATTTTACTGCAAGCACTGATGATATAACCCAATCTATTTAATTTAGATATTCCAAGAAACTAAAACAAAGAGGAGAAACAGAAATTATGTGCACACTAGTTACCAGGCAGGCACCAGATTTTACCGCACAGGCAGTCATGGCAGATAACTCTTTTGCTGAGTTAACCCTATCGTCTTACAGAGGGAAATATGTAATTGTCTTTTTCTATCCCTTGGATTTCACCTTTGTCTGTCCCTCCGAAATTACAGCCTTTAATCGTGCGCTGGATGAGTTCCGAAAAAAAGATACAGAAATTATCGGAATTTCCGTAGATTCACAATTCACACACCTGGCATGGAAAAACACTCCGATTGACCAAGGAGGTATCGGCGATATTCAATTTCCATTAGTTGCTGATCTGGACAAAAAAGTTTCTCAAGCCTTCGGTGTTCTCCTTGAGGACGGAATTTCTCTGCGCGGGTTATTTCTCATAGATAAGGAAGGAATTATCAGGCATGAGATTGTCAATGACCTGCCTTTGGGAAGGAATACTGATGAAGCACTTAGAATGGTTGATGCCCTGCAGTTTTTTGAGGCCCATGGAGATGTTTGCCCAGCCAACTGGAAAACAGGTGATGATGCCATGAAACCTACTGCTGAAGGAGTTGCAGATTATTTGGCAAAACATGCAGCATAATTACAGTTATCATTTATTTGCTAATAAAATAAGGAGACACCCCTATGATGAACCTGGAAGAATTGAGAGCCAATCGCAGTATAGTTAACGAAATTGACTGGGCCATGACCCCGGAAAAAGCTATTGAAATGTACCTGGAATGGGGAACCGGTTGGATACGCGGCAATGACTTTGTCAGCCACCACAACCAGGAATCCATTTATTTTGTGCTTTTTGACTGGGAGGGACCAAAAGTAACAGGCAATCGGCCCGGCGTTGGTGTGCACCCACTGAACAGGGAACTGAAGGAATGGGTCCAGGAAGCCATTGATGGTCCTTCCATTATGCATAATGCCGTTGGGATGGAAACTGTCAGCCAGAATATAACAGTTTAAGCATATCGAAAAAAAACATCTCATAATAATTTTATGAGCTAAAAGGAGGACTAGATTATGGCAAAGTGGGAGTGCCCATGTGGATATGTTTATGACCCTGCAGAAGGAGATTATGAAAATGGTATTGAGCCTGGAACCGCCTTTGAAGATTTACCTGATGAATGGGTTTGCCCAAAATGCGGGGCGGAAAAGGAATATTTCGACAAAATTTAAGAAGGTAGAGTAAAATCTAAAAGGGCAGGGCTGGATATTCCGCCCTGCCCTTTCAGGTGAAACTCCATAATTTATAATCGCCACCCCCAATACTTTAAAAAAGTCGCGAAGTCTCTCATGTCAGAATCATTCCGGCGCCAAAATTTCAAGCTGGTGTAGAAAGTGGGGCCGATCTCTTTATTGTTTTCAAAAACCTTATCTTCACCAACCCGCCAGTCAAAGGCCCACCAACTCATGAGCAGTCTTTCTAAGGGCTTCTGGCTGTCCTTCACATAGCCCTTGCGAGGACCATGTAGTTCATAAAAAGATACTGTTTTATCTCCGAAAGGGAGACGCCAGAGGCTATCCAAAGGCAATATCTTCACCTCATTTTTCCTATAATAATTTACCAAGCTCTTTATTGATTTAACGGTCACTCCACTGATTCTATGATTTCCCCCATCCAGAGTAATCAATATTTTTCTATCAGTATCAGGTGTCTTTAAGAAAGTCGGCAACGTTTTACCATAAACTCTCTGGCTTTCCGACGGCCAATCCTCCGGTAAGGAATCAGGTGGCAGGCTGTCAAAAGGGAAAAAAGCAAGATAGCAGCCACATGCGTGGACAGTAGTAAGGAGTACAGGTGTCTTTTCATGGTTCAATGTAATGATTATCAGTAGACCGACATTTTTGCCAACTCCAAGGTGAACTTCTCCTGCTCCGAAAGGCACTTCAGAAAAATGCAGCCGATAGACCAAATTACTGTATATCCCTTTATCTGTTTTGAATTCATGCTGATCCACATAGAATGTTGCCTCAGCCACATCTACATATACCTCTGGACTGGCATCTACCGAGAGACGCACTTTAGGGGTACCGATTCTATTAAACATTTCATTTGCTTCACGTACCAGGAAAACCGGGGCTAATGCTTGAATTATATGTTTATTTTCAGGGACAGCCTGGAATAACTCACCTGTTTCCTTCACAGTCGTGGGACGCTGGGCGCAGGAAATACAGAAAAAAAACAGCAATAATGCAAAATACGGTACAACACGGTTCAAAATTACTTCCTCAACTATCTTAGTGAGTCTCCACCCGCAGAGCGGGTGGCGTCGGGAAGCCCCCTTGAAGGTGGCAATCTTCAAATTTTAAGGTTTCCCCATTGGCACGCAGCCGAGCACCACAGAAGCTGCCGAAAAAAGAGTTTGAGGTAAGCGGAGCCACGAAGTGGCGTAGACTCCGACTGTCTGAGCACCCCGCCAGGGGGCATAAACTCCGCGAGTTTTCAAACTCCCGGCAGATTCGAGGAGCACAGGGAATCCGCCGCAGGCGGGCAAGTGACACGGGTGCCCTTTCTTTTGGTTCGTTTTCTTTGGGCAAGCTGTCAATCGTCGGCAGATTCTTATGCCGACAACGAAAATGAATATGAAAGAGTTCGCCTGATCGGTAGAACCTATCCGGGTCCACCACAAGAGGTGGTGGGTATCGTTAAAACTAAGGATGTCTTCACTATTCCATAGCACATAACTGGATCAAAAAGGATAATTCACAAGTTCCTTTAATAACGAAATTAAGTAATTTCCCAAAGGTCATTCGTTTATATATCACCATCTTTTTCATTATATTTGATAGTAAA
>CAMYJP010000431.1 GCA_947258675.1 uncultured Desulfobulbaceae bacterium
AGTCCTTCGACGTCATCGCTTCAGCCGACACCCTATGCTATTTCGGAGATCTGGAGCCTGTCTTGCGGGCCGCCGTCAAGGCCTTGAAACCCGATGGACTCCTTATCTTTACTTTGGAGGATGCGGGGGATGGAGCGCCGGAATTACAACTCAATCCCCACGGACGATATTCCCACAGCCGGTCTTATGTCGAAGGCGTGCTGGGCAAAACAGATATTTCCGTCCATTCGATCACGTCCGTGGTGTTACGAAATGAGGGCAAACAACCAGTGGATGGCCATCTGGTGGTGGCGAGGAAGGATGAATAAGGAAAAGGAAGGTTATTGCCTGAATGAAGATGTATAACATTAAATGCGAAACATAGCTAACTTGGGGAGCAAACAACGCAGGTGGTAATTATAGTTTATACTAATTGGTAACCAATATATTCTGATTAAATATTGGTGCGATTAATAAAAAGGAGGAAATAATCATGCCTAAGATAGACAAAAATTTTTTGATCCATGCCACGCGTTGCAGAGCTATTATCGAAACAAAATTGGCTATAGAGCTTTACGGCATTTTCAATAGCGCACCGATCATTGACGAATTGCGCAATGTTATAGGCGCGGCGTTTGAGAACCTCGTGCCCTTTATCAATGATAAACCTAGCAACCAAACATTCAAAAATCGGATTGTTAACAACAACGAACACCAATTCCTGGTGGTGTTATCAAAATTTGGCAGCAAACCACCTCCCTATTCGGATGCTAAAAATGCCCGTGATAATCTGATGAAGTTGTGGAACCATCGCAAAAGTTGGGATGCATCGGATTGCTCGGATATTATCAGGCTTTTCGGTGACCTGTGTGAGCAGGCGAAGGGGCTGCTAATCAAGGATAAAAATGACAACGTCGTTGTTCATGGAAGACAAAATATAGAGGATTTTAATGGTTTTAAACCCGACCAATATTTTTTCGCCGTCGATCCGGCCAAAAACAAAGTTAACCAGGTGAAGGCCAAAGAAGAGTTTTTAAAAAAACATCCCATAAGTCGCACTCGTGCAAGCGGCGAAGTCGCGAAACAGATGAACGAACATGATACTGCGCCTGAGCATATCGTTAAAGGTCGTTCTACGATAAAGACATTCAAATTGGGCGGTCCAAAACCTTTCTGGGGTATTGGAACATTTCGTCTAATGGCTAATAGTACAGTTAGGAAAGTAGATATTGCCTTTGGATTGCCCGAAGGTGCCGATGCCTCAGGTACGACGGCAGATTCCATATTGGTCGTCAGTCGGGTAAAGAGTTTTATCGAAGCCTATAAGGCACTTGGGATTGACTTGTTTAAATCCGTTCCTGAATACTTGCTCCAACTCCTACCCCTGGTCACAATGGTCGCCAAGGGACATCATACTTTATTTGAATCGACTTTGACTTTAAGCTTTCATAACTACATTAACTACATTATCGGTTTCTATGAATCTCTTTTACCAGAAGCGAAGCATTTGGGGGACGTGGATGTGGGTAGAATTGAATCAGCATTGAGAAAGGCTTCAAATAGCAAGAACAATTTTCATATCTTGGGTTATTACAATGAAATTGGTAGCGTCTATGAAGGTTATCATTTCACTACAACCAATGATCTTGATCGGTTCAAATCTTTTGCAGCCATGCGCAGCCTGCCGGCCGTTGAAGTACAAGAGGGGAATTTCCCATGGCTGAATCAATTTCGAGATCGTGTCAGCGCCTTGGTAACCTGGAGAGATCTTTTAAGGATCGGAGCTCCTGTTCCCGACGCTCCGGATCATGATAATAAGCAAGTCGAATCCCATAAATTCAAATACACTGAAGCTAACGGGCAAAGAACCTTTAAACAGATTTCCAATACCCAATTCATGGATTCCTCCGGTAATAGTTATAATAAATGTAACGCCAATGAACCCAATGCTTTCCAAATCAAAATTGGTGCATGGAATTATGGATGGATAAAGCCGACCTAGGTGTGGCGATGGAATGGATCAATGTCAGCTATGCCACCTATTTCAATCGCAAACGTGGCAGACGCGGCCATCTGTTTCAGGGAAGATTTAAGGCAATCTTAATTGACGCTGATGAATATCTCAAACATTTATCGCGTTATATCCATTTAAATCCGGTAAGAGCAAAAATGGTCCCGCAGCCATCAAAATATAGATGGAGTAGTTACTTGGCCTTCATTGGTAAGCTAAAGTCACCTCCATTTCTAGAAACGGACTGGTTTTTGTCAAATTTTGGCAAGCGTAAAAAGGAAGCCAAGCGAAATTACCAAGATTTTGTCGAAAGCATGGATATGAAAAAATAGGGACATCCTATATGCTTTTCTGAGTTTCTTCCAGCGATTTAAAATGCGCCTTGATGCCTCGATCCCGGCAGGCCAGATAATTTTCGATGCTACCGTATTTGCTGTCGGCTACCGCCGTTTCTACGGTTGTCTCGGTGTTCTTTTCATGAGTGTCAATTAGTGATTCTAAGCAGTGAGATTCATGGACCTCTCGGTGGTGGATATATACTTTTGATTAGCTGTACCGGATTTGGCTTGCTCATCGCTGCCCGAGCATTGCTGTTCTTGCTCTAACCTCGATTGCAGAATTTGATAGCTCTTATTAAGGTAGCGCTTTAGCGATTCTTTGTTTACCACAGAATTATTGGAGGCATTCGCCTGCACCAGGCTGGAATCCATAAATAGCTTGCTGCCGTCAACAAGGCCGGCCTGGACACACTGCCAGACGATGCGTTCAAAAAAGGTTTTAAACGCCTCAACGCCCCAGTGGGTTCTGGCTTTGGAAAGCACACTGTGATTAGGAATATCATCATCCAGATCATATTCTAAAAACCACAGCCAGTCTAAACGCTCAGGGATTGTTGCCACCAGTTCTCGTTCTGAGCGTACATTATAAAAGATTAAAAGCAGCATCATCTTGAGGATAATAGGAGGCGCAACGGATTCATTAGCGTTAATGCCGTATTTATCTTTGACTTCATTGTAGATAAAGTCAAAGTCGATATTGCGTTTAACTTTCCTTAAGATGTGGTTTTTACGAACGCACTGCTCCAGATTGATTGCAGCGTAAAAAAGCTTATTTTGAACCTTTGGCTGACGCCCCATCATAATGCTAATACTCCGCTAAAGTCATATTCTATGGTACTTTAGCATAAGAAAACCTGCTAATCAACTGTAATATAAGTGTTTATGTAAATTGGAGAAAAACATTATAAAATAAAATATTCTGTTTCATTTATGGCGGCGGTAGTAATTAAAAATCGGATTTGGGCAACAGCCCGTGAAGTCTTGACCCTTTGATTTTTAAATTAACATTTTTTTTATTGACAGCCCACAATGTGGTATTATTGTACTGTTATATAGATATAGAGGTATCTTTCAAAATGAAATCATCGAGAGGGCGGTCAGAATTTTAAATATTTATAAGATGTTGCACCAATGATGTACAAAGAAATGATTCGGGTAAATCTGTCGTAAGATCTGACTGCTCTATTAAAACATAATTCCATTTGAAACTGATTAAAGCTTGAAAAGTCCCTTTTTATTCACTATTCAAGCTTTGACCCCTGAGTTGACCCCTGAGTTACTCACCTATACTCTGCTTGGGTTGGCGGCTAGTATCCAGGGCGACACGGAGGAGACACCTTCAAGGGGTTCAGCTATGGCTCACTACTACTACTTCCCATTTGCCCCCGATACGGGAGACGACGATCAAGCACTCGCAAAAAAAGCGGTCGTCGCGAAATACACGCATGGGCGGGCGACGGTAAAGCAAAACCATCAGAGGACCGATTGGAAAGGCGAGGTAGATCGCCCGATGTTTGGGAAGGTGCTCTATGATGGCAAAATGAACGAGCCGACCAGGCCAAACAAGAAATACCTGAAGCAAGGAACTGCGGTCGAGATCCAGTGCACTTCTTACAAGACCGTGACGGGCGGGTTCGTCCAAGACCCAACAACCCTGAAATGGAAAGACACACCGCGAAAAGAAGATTGGGTGATAGGCAGCGACAGGCCGCTTACCCGCGTCAAAGCACATGACGTACTGATTGTTGACGGGCATGGTAACGAGACAAGTTCCTTAATCAGTAACAAGGACAACCTAGTTAAACCCGACGCAGTTAAGCTGAGGCCGAACGAGTTAGCGACGATCTTGTTGCAGCAAGGCCTCAACGACGGAGTGATCGTAAAGCTGACGGTCTGCTACGGAGGAGGAACGTACGGAAGCGATCCATACGCGGACGAGAACAAGATCTATGCGAAGAAGCTTGCATTGCTCATCGCGGGCTTCAAGTCCAACGTAATCGTCGGCGGCTATGCGGGCAAGTTGGTTGTAGGCGGCACAGATCAACCGGGCGGCTATCTGGGCAAGAATTTTCATCCGTTCGTCTCCACGGTCGAAAACAAAGATGGACGCAAGGATCTCGCAAAAGTCAATTTGCGATATTACAATGGTCAAGGAAAACTGGTTGCCCGCCCCGGGAAAATACGTCGAGTCCGTGGCGTAGACTTGCATGCGTTGAATCTTTGATGATGCTGCGGCGAGACAGTGACGAAGGGCGTCGCCCACGCGGTCACAACGTTTGCGACGAAGGAGATTGTAGTGACCAAGGGCACAGCTCGCAGTTGTGTTCTCGTCGAGTTAGGTACATTAGCGAAAGGTGGCCCCCGCCACTGTGCGAGATCCAATAGAGCTTTTCTCGTTGGGTAATTCGTAGAACCTCGTTTATCGCAGTGGGAACATCGTTGAATGCTGGATATTCAAAGTTTTGGCGTTGAAAAAAAAAGAAAAAAAATAGGGACAGGCTCTTTATGCTTGATATTGAAAATTTTATCGTATATTCCAATTGTCGTTAACTGGTTGAATAGTTGATTAGTTAAGTGGTTGTAAATATGCGAATAAAAAAAACAAAAGCGGAGGGGTCGCGTCTTCATTCTTGACACGCAGTGAAAAATGA
>CAMYJP010000432.1:0-2155 GCA_947258675.1 uncultured Desulfobulbaceae bacterium
AGGCCCTTGAGTACGATGAATATTTTGGGGATAAATTTACTATTCTGGCTTCCTCCTTTATATTTTCTCAACAATTCCTTATTGCTCGAATATAGAATTTTTATAACCATTGTGTATTGGGCGATTGTTTCCACAGGAATATTCTTCTTCATCAAAACGAAGACGTCACAAAAAATCGCTAAAGAATCATTGCCTTTTTTAATAGTGTTTGCTGTTTCCGGAGGCTTGATAATCGGACCTATCTTTACAGCTATTACCAATTTAATCGGTTACTGAATCCCCAAAGCACAAAAAAGGAAAAACCCTTTGATTTCATACAAAATTGGCAAATCTTTTTTGTTTTATATGGTCATGGCAGGTGGAGCTTTAATGCTTTTTCTCCTGTACTCCAAAACCTGCTGAAATCGGCAGATGGCAGCAGGTCGGGGAACCAGGATATATTGAGTTTCGGGACGATTCCACATTTGTAATCGTCGACAATATGGGCTCGACCTCACGAGGCAAGTACAATATTAGTGGGGATGTTAGAATTTCATATGAAATCGAAAGATATATCCGGGTAAAATGATTGCATGAGGTGATGACACAATTACACTGTTTGGCATTTCTTTCGATATTGAATGGAGTGCGCAAGGCTCCTCGCTCCCATCTGGTTATGATCTACCTGAAAAATTAAATACAGGTGACAAGAAAAAATGACAGACAATACTCTTGAAGCTGTTTTTACAGACTATAAACCTTTAAAGAAAAAACTATTTAAAACAGGTGGGGTGATTTTTTTCCAAGGAGAAACAGTAAAAAATATTTTTTCCATTCTCGATGGACAGGTCAAACTTGAACGTACCACAATTGAAGGCCGTTCCGTTGTTATGTATACCGCTAACACGGGAGACAGTTTTGCGGAAGCTGCCCTTTTTTCTGATACATACCACTGTAATGCCATAGCTTGCAAAGATTCTCAGGTCTATTTTTATCCAAAACAGGCAGTACTTGATATGCTGCAAACGCAACCACATAAGTCCATTGAGTTTATCAGAATACTCGCTTCTCAAGTTCGCTCATTGAGGACAAAGCTTGAAATAAGGAACATTCTATCTGCCAGGGAAAGAATACTCCATTATTTGTATCTCATGGCTGATCCGACATCGGGAGAAATCTTTCTAAAATCTTCCCTGAAAAGTGTGGCTGAGGAACTTGGTATGGCCCATGAAACTCTTTACAGAGAGTTGGCAAGATTCGCGAAGGAAGGAATAATACTACGAACAGAAAACAAAATAACACTCTGCTCCAACAATTGACATATATTGCAAGCATACAAAACAGGAGACCATATGATTCAAATCATAGGAAACTCGAACAACATTGATCATAATGATATAAAATCCATTATGAATCACATTTCTGATTATTAACAAAGGAGGTTCCTTATGAAAACAATAACTCTATATTTTCTATCTCTGATTGTAATTCTCTCAGCAAGTGCACACGCTGAGAACTCTTCCAAATTTGTTTCAAAGTATGTCGGTGAAGAGCAAAGAGCTATAAAGAGTTTATCGACCGAAGATTTAAATGAACTCAAAGCCGGGGCCGGCTGGGGGCTTGCAAAAGCAGCCGAACTCAATGGACTACCCGGCCCTAAGCATATTTTGGAAATGAAGAATGAGATTGAATTGTCACCTGAACAGGAAAAAGAAATTACAGGATTATTTGAGTCTATGAAAAGCCGTGCTGTGATTCTTGGTAATGAATTAATTGATCTAGAGCGGGAGCTGAATAATCATTTTGCGCAAAACACTATTGATGAAAGTTTGTTAAGCAGCCTGCTGGAAAAGATATCTGCAACGTATATGAAACTACGGTTTGTGCATCTGGCCACCCATCTGAAAACACCTGGTATTCTAGGCAGAGAACAGATAAAAAAATACAATCAGTTACGAGGATATACATCAGGCGATCCCTGTAGTAATATCCCTGCCGGACATGATCCGGTAATGTGGCGAAAACATAATGACTGTGAATAAATGGCAAGAACATGGTAATTTCTTATAAATTTTCCTGCATCTTTATTGTTGGTTCTCTCTTCTCTCTATTATGTTTTACAGCTAGTTACGGCCAAAACGTTGGGCAAGCATTTGTTAAAGGTAACAGCAAAAAC
>CAMYJP010000432.1:2164-4851 GCA_947258675.1 uncultured Desulfobulbaceae bacterium
CTTCTGGGTGACGATGTAGTTGTTACCATTGAAAACAGATCCAGTAAGGATCTTTACCTGATAGACAGAAAATTCATAGATGCCGGAGTTGCGACAATTGAAAAGCAAACGATTAGAGGAGAATGGAAGCCCATAGAACTTTATGCTGCTGCCGCTGCTGCGGTCGGAAAAACACTTGAGCCCGGTAAAGCTCATCATTATATTTGGCGAACTGTAGGGTACAACAGAAGCGACACAAAAGCTTTGCCCGGAACATACAGATTTCTCTTTTTAACTGACACATATTCAAACAACTTTATTATTAGAAAAAAGTAACTAATGGTTGAAACAATGTACTCTTCCCAAATATTATATTTTCTCGGTGCATCTATATTACTTACTCTTGCACCAGGGCCGGACAATATCTTTGTAGTTTCACAAGGTATATCCCGGGGTAGAAAAGTTGCAGTTTTGACGGCTATAGGAATGTGCAGCGGGATAAGCGTCCATACTGCAGCCGCAGCCCTGGGCATTTCAGCAATATTTTACTCATCTGCCTTAGCATTCAATATTGTAAAATATGGAGGGGCGGCATATCTCCTTTTTCTTGCCTGGAAGGCACTGCGGGAGCACCAGGATATCACTTTTAACGGTAAAGCGGTTAATTTAAGAGGCTTTGCAATCCTCAGACGCGGTTTTATTATGAATGTCCTCAACCCCAAAGTGGCCCTCTTTTTCCTTGCGTTCCTGCCACAGTTCGTATCGCCGCAATCTCCTGATGTTGCCCTGGAAATTCTTTTATATGGAATCATATTCATGCTGCAGGGAATGACAATATTTATTGCCATAGCCTTGCTTTCAGGTACCATCGGTAATTATATTTTAAAAAACCCGAAAATTTCAAAACTGTTTGCCTGGATGACATCAGGGGTTTTGGCTACTCTTGGGATCCGTCTGGCACTGGCTCATAAGTAAATTGGTTTCATCCTTATATTCCAACAAGGCTAATTACTCATAAGGAGAACTCTATGGATAATAACGTCGGACCCCGCGAAAAAAAGCCGGATCCAGAGCGAATGGCTATTTTGCGCTCCTTACCTTTGGAAATTAAGCAGCAGATCACCGGCGAGGAGGCTCAGGCATTTCTGTACAATGAAGACTTGCCGGATTCGCTGTTGAATAAACTAAAGGATTATCTGGTTCCTGATGAGGGCATTAATAATGAAAACGAGAAAAATACGGAAAATTTATAAAAGCAAACCAACTATCGAAGGTGGAGGCGTGCATCTCAAAAGGGTTTTTGGGTTCAGTGAAGTTCCATTATTTGACCCATTTCTGCTTATGGACGACTTTCGTTCAAATAATCCTGAAGAGTATAATAAGGGTTTCCCCAGGCATCCGCACCGGGGTATTGAAACCATTACCTATGTACTTCAGGGTGACGTACAACATGCTGACAGCATGGGGAATGAAGGTATTATTACCTCTGGAGATGCGCAATGGATGACCGCAGGAAGTGGGATTGTACACCAAGAAATGCCAAAAGGTGATACTGCTGGTACAATGGCTGGCTTTCAGCTCTGGGCCAATCTTCCTGCATCCAACAAAATGATCGATCCACGTTATCGGGATATTCAATCAGAACAGATTCCTGAGCTGGTTTTATCGAACGACACAAAAATAAAAATTATCTGTGGTAATGTCAATAATACTCAAGGGCCTGTGCAGGATATCATTATTGATCCAGAATATCTGGATATAAGTCTCCCTGATAGCTGCCAATATACACATCCCACAAAACCTGGCCACACCGTTTTTGCTTATGTAATTTCAGGCAAAGGTCTTTTTTGTCATGAAAAGAAACCTTTCAGCTATGAAGCTGAGGGTGTCAATTATTTTGACATTCAACGGGATCCCTTTGTGAGCAATGAGACGCTTGTGCTGTTTGAAGACGGCGAGAATATTGTGGTTTCAACGGAAGATGAAACGGTAAGATTTCTGCTGGTATCGGGCAAACCTATTGGAGAACCTGTTGCCTGGTATGGCCCGATCGTTATGAATACACAGAAAGAATTGCAACTGGCTTTCGATGAATACAGAAAAGGTACGTTTATCAAACACAGTGGTGGAGATAAGACTTGATCCGGTCGGAAACAACACGATGAAACATCAATGAAATCTGCGACTTACCAGAAAGGACCTAAAGGGTATTACCTGAATCGTCCATCGATCATAATATTATCGCCAAATCTTCTGGTGCTGATATTCTTCAAATCAAGGGATGCATCAGCACCCTGCTCTCTGGAGATATCGACTACAGGAACACCATCGGGCCCCAAAAAGCAAGGAGCTACGAATAAAAGCATCTGGTCTACCAGTTTTTCCCGGAGGAAAGAGCCGTGCACTTTACCACCGCCTTCAACCAAGATGGAATTTATTTGATTCTTTCCAAGCTTTTTCAGTATGCCATGTAAATTAAGAGAACCATCCTTGTTCAGGGCTACCTGTTTGATTACCGCACCCGTCGTTTTTAATTCTTTCTTTTTCTTTTTCGATGCTCCCGGTCCGCAAAATATCCAGGTTTGAGCTGATGATTCTTGCTGAAGCATCATTGCTGTTGAAGGTGTGCGCAAACCGGTGTCCAATACTATTCTCAGCGGGTCTTTACCCTTTAATCTTCCAGGCAGACGCGTCGTTAATGACGGATC